>JAZOQL010000283.1:0-8856 GCA_045656065.1 Rikenellaceae bacterium
AGCCGAGACCATAGATAAGGCGTGGTTTATGCTGCACCGAATATTCACCGATTTCCAATGGGAGGTGATTCCGCAGTTCATTACGGGCTACAAGTGGGTATTTGTGATGATACTCTTCGGTTATGGGTTGCACGCTATTCCCGATGCGCTGCAGCAGAAGACTATCAATATGACAATCAAGAGCCCGATGCTGTATAAGGTTGCCATTACGGTAGCGGTTATATGGGTGATTATGCAGTTGAAATCCTCTGAAATACAACCATTTATTTATTTTCAATTCTAAAATAATATGTCTGTCAGAATAGATAAGTGGCTCTGGGCAGTCAGAGCGTTCAAAACCCGCAGCAGCGCTGCCGAGGCGTGCCGTAACGGACGTGTTACGGTCAATGGTTCGCAGGTGAAACCTTCGCGCGAGGTGAAATGTGGCGATGTGGTGTCGTTCAGGAGAATGCCCGTGATATATACATATCGCATTATTCAGGAGGTGTCGAACCGTCAGGGAGCGAAAAATCTCGAGCAGTATATCGAAAATATCACGCCGCAGGAGGAGCTCGACAAACTGAATGCTCCCAACGAGATGATGTTCTTTGTTCGCGACCGAGGTGCGGGCAGACCAACCAAACGCGATCGCCGCGTCATCGACTCCACAATTGAGAATTTCTTCTTTAGCGATGACGATGATTTCGATGATGAAGAATAATCGGAATCTCTCTGCGTAGTGCGTTTTGAGTCCAGCCCTCTGGCTTTAGAGTGAGCCGCCCTGATGCAGTCGAATGTCCTGTTGGCGCAGTGTCTAAGTATGCGAGAAATGCCGAAAACCAATCTTTGCGGACTTGTTCTATCTCTGCACTAATGCCTGTTTCATTGATGATTTTCTCGGCTCGAAACGAGTTCGTCGCAATGGTGTATATCTCGTTGAGGTCGAATTTTCGCCCATTCAGAAATGAGTCAATCTTGACGGCGAAATCTCTTCTGCGCACGTCAATACTCCAAAATATACCACCTGCGCAGTCGATGTTGTGCGCAGCTCGCAGTGTGGTTCCATCTGCCGAAATGCGCAGCAAATCACCATCTTTATCTGTCATTCTGCGGTATGTGCCCCGAACCATATAGCGCAGAATTTCGAGCAGCTCGCTACCCTTGACTCTGAATTTAACAAGCTGGTTATCATAGGGAAACAATTTGTTCAGTGAACGAAAATTCATCTCGGCTGAAATTGTGTCTCCAAATGAATTGGCTGCAATAAGCGAGATGTCTGCGTTGCAACTCTCGAGTTGGAAGTGGTGTGCGTGGTCGAAAAATTCCGTACTGCCGCCGAGTATTGCCGCTGCCGACAGGGTGGTGTCAGTCGCAATGCGATACCTGTGATTGAGAAATTGCCCTATTAGATTGTAAGTCGGATTGAAATTTCGCGCTGGCGAATAATCCCCCGCACTCAGATAATGCATCGTGGTTGAATCGCCATAATGCTTGATAACAAGGAATTTATCTCGGTAATCGTTCGTGAATAGCGAATCTGTTGCTCTGCGAATTTCGGGCTGGGCAATGATGGTCTGTACATTGGCGGGCAAATCTTGTGGTGAGTCGAAACCGACCACTGAATCAATTTGTTCAAATAGCGCATAACGAGTTGCTGCCGAGCGATATAACCGAGCACAGTCGGTGCCTATGTTTATCGCGTATGTCGAGTGTGGCGACTCGCTGCGGTGGGCGTTGATATAGGTCGAAACCTGTTGCAGAGAGTAGCCTTTCGTGCGGTTCTCGGCGAGATTGCGACTCAGGATTTCGTGCTGGTAATTTGCTGTTATAATGATTCTTATTGAACGCACCTCATCAGCCAAGATGCTCTGCGGCATCAAGGCTGAGCATACAAATGCAATGGCTATTTTATAAAATCTTTTAATATCTCGAGTGTTGAATATGATGTCATATCGTACATTTCGACCGGAACAACTGATACATATCCATTATCCAATGCCCATTGGTCGGTTTGAGTGCGGTCGCCCTCATCTCGGTCGTGGAACTGTCCCCCCAGCCAGTAGTATTCACGTCCGCGCGGGTCGAAACACTGTTCAAACTCCTCGATCCACACTCCGCGGCTCTGACGACACAGCTTGATGCCCTTAATCTCTTCGGCCGGAATGTTAGGGATATTCACATTGAGACACAATGGTTTAGGCAGATTGTCACGACTGAGAATATCCAATATGATTTTTTTGCCATATTTCAGAGCTTGGCTCAGGTCGGCTTGCGTATTGTGGTCTGTCAGCGAGAGCCCGATGGAGGGAATGCCATAGTAACTTGCCTCGGCTGCAGCTCCGATAGTGCCTGAGTAGATGACACTTATGGCTGAATTCGAACCGTGGTTTATACCCGACAGTGTCAGTACGGGGCGCTCGGGCATCAGTCTGTCGAAGGCTATTTTTACGCAGTCGGTCGGAGTCCCCGAGCAGGCATACATCAGCACGTCTTCTTCTTCGCGAACTCGGCGCACGAACAGCGGCGAATCCATCGTTATGGCGTGCGACTTGCCCGACTGAGATATTTCAGGTGCTACGGCTATGACACGCGCAAATTCTGATACCATATCTATCAGCGCATTGATTCCTCGTGCCTGATATCCGTCGTCGTTGGTTATGAATATTAAAGGTTTTTTCATTGGGATAGTGTTTGTTTTGTAGTTGTCGGCCAGCGTTTAATTTCACTGCCGAGTTATGATGAACTCTGCCAGCAGCAGGTCATCTTCTGTTGTTATTTTTATATTTTGCCGCTCACCCTCTACTAACGTAATCTTGTGGCCACAGCTCTCCACAACCGAAGCATCATCGGTAAATTGAGCCGAATAGGGCTGTTCGTAGGCGCGGCGTATCACCTCGCTGCGGAATATCTGAGGCGTCTGTACCAATACATAACGGTTTCGGTCTGCGATTTTATTGTCACCCGACTCGGAAATTTCGCGCATTGAATCGACAGGCTTTATCGCGGGCAGTGCTGCGCCCGAACTCTTCGCTGCCTGAAATACACGTTCAAACAGATTGACATTAACAAACGGTCGAACTCCGTCGTGGATTGCTATGTAATCCACCTCGCCAAGCGCATTGATGCCGTTGCGTACTGAGTGGAACCGCTCGCCGCCACCCTCAACAACTTTGTGGACTATTGTGCAATTGTGTTGTTGGCACAACTCCTGCCAATATGAAATCCACTCGTTGGGCAGCACCAGCACAAGTTCTGAGTTGGGAATATCTGATAATCGTTTCAGTGTGCGGATAAGTATCGGAGTACCGCCAACTTCGATAAATTGTTTGGGCAATTGACTGCCCATTCGTTTACCTGAGCCTCCGGCCGTGATGATGATTCCGACTCTATCCATTTCTGCGACAAATCTTTCTGAATCTCAACTTCATTACACCCCAGAATGCCTCGCCGAAAATCGAACTGCTCATCTTCGATGTTCCGAGTGTGCGGTCTGTGAAGATAATCGGTATTTCGGTTACGGTGAATCCCAACTTCCACGCAGTGTATTTCATTTCAATCTGGAATCCGTAACCCTTCATTTGGATTTTGTCGAGGTCGATTGTGCGCAGCAGGTCTGCCGAGTAGCAGACGAATCCTGCCGTAGCATCTCGAACAGGCATCTTGGTTACGATTCGGACATAAACCGATGCGTAGTAGGACATTATGATGCGCTCGATAGGCCAATTCACAACATTCACGCCCGTAACATATCTCGAGCCTATGACTACGCCGCTGGTCTGTTTTCTGATTTGTTCGGCCATTCTGACCAAATCCTTAGGATTGTGCGAGAAGTCGGCGTCCATCTCGAATATGTAGCCGTAATCACGCTCCAGCGCCCATTTGAATCCGGTGATGTATGCCGTACCCAATCCGAGTTTGCCCTTTCTCTCGAGTATGTGCAGTCGCTCGGGAAACTGACTCTGCAATCCTTTGACGATGTTTGCTGTTCCGTCTGGCGAGCCGTCATCAATTACCAATATATGGAAGTTGCCGCTCAGTTCCATTACGGCGCGGATAATTGCTTCGATGTTCTCACACTCGTTATAGGTTGGAATGAGAACGATATTTTTCTTATCTCCGTTCATAATGCCTCAGTTGTTGTAGTGCAAATTTACAAATATTTCCTGAAAAATTTCATAAAATCATTACCTTTGTGATTAATTTTATGAAACAGAGAAAAAAGATGCTTAGAGTTATTATGATATTTATTCTGCTCTGCATTGGAGCAGAAACTTCATCTGCACAGAGTTTGGGTTCGATATTCAGGTCTGTTACGGGCTTGGGTGGCGAGGTTGTATCCTGGAGCAATCCTGACGATATGACTCCCGATGAGTATATTAACAGATATTTTACGCGCGTGGCACATATCCCCAATGCCGGAGCCGAGGCCTATTCTATTCGTTGTAATAGTGGCGGTTGTCGGGTTGAGTACACTACCGAGCGTGCTGCGCGAATTGCCTATCGCCGCTTTGTGTCGATGTTGAGCAGCCAGCAGCGCGGAGTATTCAAAAAACGCAACGTCTTGGTGATGAATTCGTGTAATATCGTTGAGTATAATGAAAATCCTGAAAATGAGGTTCTTTTATATACTCCCGAACAAGTCCCATCGGGCAGTGTTGTGCGCGAAAGGTTGCTCGCTGAGGCGAAGGGCTGGAATTCGTATGTGGCGATGAAACTTGTCGATAGGGATTATTGGCGAGTGACTGCGCCGTTGATGAAGGCTCACTTTACGCCGATTGAGAGCGAGGCCTATTTCGCTTTTGACGAGTTGGACGAACTTGCCACAGCTGCTCAAAAGGTGGGATTAAGTCTGATTCTCGAACTTGACCTGCGTGATGTGAGCCGTTTCGAGAATGCTGTTGGACATTCCGTTCAGTCGCAGGTAGGCGAGATGGTAGTCGCAAAAATTGTTGATGATATGTTAAAGAGAATCTCCATTGCCAAAATCAGGGTGATACTCCCTCAGTCGAGATACACTGCGAAGATATCTGATATCAGACACGAACGTTTTGAATTAATATTGAAATAAATGTCACAAAATATAACATTGAGTCTGACTCCGCGTCAGAGTTCGCTTAGCGAAGAGTATCTGCCTATTGCTGCTCGGCAGTTGGGCGTAGCTCAGGATAGAATTGCATTTGCAAGAGTTGTAAAACGCAGCATTGATGCGCGACGTGGTAAGATAAAGGTCAATCTTACTCTCGAACTGTTCATTGATGGCGAGCAGCTGCCCGAACAGCCTAAGTTTGAATGGGGTGATGTCGTGGGCAGAACTCAGGTCGTAGTTGTGGGCGCAGGACCTGCGGGGCTGTTTGCTGCGCTCCGTCTGATTGAACTCGGGCTTTGTCCCATTATTATCGAGCGCGGGCGTGATGTTTCGACTCGCAAACGTGATATAGCGCAGATTAATCGTGGCGCATCTGTCAATCCGGACTCGAACTACTC
Organism: Rikenellaceae bacterium; assembly: GCA_045656065.1. GTDB lineage: Bacteria > Bacteroidota > Bacteroidia > Bacteroidales > Rikenellaceae > CAJGBR01. The sequence goes on from JAZOQL010000283.1 coordinate 5,464, forward strand.
GTTTGGAGAGGGTGGGGCAGGAGCCTACTCTGATGGCAAACTCTTTTCGAGGTCGAAAAAGCGTGGCGATTTCAGACGCATACTCGACCGATTCCACCACTTTGGCGCAGACGAGTCGATACTTTATGATGCGCACCCACACATTGGTACTGACCGATTGCCACAAATCATCGCAGCAATGCGCGAACAAATCAAACGCAGCGGCGGTAAAATATTATTTGAAACATCGCTGGAGGATATCGAGATAAAGAATAATCGAGTGCAGTGTGTTGTGACCCGTTCGGGTGAGCGAATCGAGGCTGCGGGAGTCATATTGGCTACGGGACACTCGGCCAGAGATATTTATGAATTGCTGCACAGACGCGGAGTGCGACTCGAGGAGAAGTCGTTCGCCGTAGGTGTGCGTGTCGAACACCCTCAGTCGATGATAGACACAATGCAGTATCACCTGCCCGAGCGTGGCGAATGGTTGCCTGCTGCGGCATATTCGTTGGTAGCTCAGGTCGGTGGACGTGGAGTCTATTCGTTCTGTATGTGTCCGGGCGGATTTATCGTTCCGGCGATGACTGCTGACGACCAGGCCGTCGTGAACGGTATGTCGCCGTGGAGACGTAACTCGCCATACGCAAATTCGGGTATCGTGACCGAGGTGAGAGTTGAGGATTACGCAGACCTTATTCCGAAATACGGAGTCCTCGCTGGTGTGGAATTCCAGCGCAGATTGGAACAGACTGCAGCACTTAATGGCGGGGATAAGCATCGAGTTCCGGCTCAACGTCTGACCGATTTTGTTAATGGCAAAATGTCTACAGATTTACCTGTTACATCGTATGTTCCGGGCGTAGTTCCGTCGCAGATGGGCGATTGGCTGCCAAAGTTTATTACTCGGGCACTGAGAGGCGGATTTCAAGAGTTCGACAAGAAGATGAAGGGATTTATTACCAATCGTGCTCAGGTGCTGGGTGTTGAGTCGAGGACTTCGTCGCCGGTGAGAATTCCGCGTGATGCGGAGACATTGCGCCACGTTGAGGTTGAGAATCTCTACCCCTCGGCCGAAGGTGCGGGATACGCAGGGGGAATACTTTCGGCTGCCATAGATGGCGAGCGCTGTGCCGAAGCCGTAGCAAGGGATATCTCATCTAATTGGAATATTTTTTAGCATAAAACAGAATAATTTTAGTTGAGAATTATTAGTTTTGTGGTAATAAATTCAGTGTGATATGATAACATTTTTAATCTGTTTTGTCGTGTTGGTAGCCTCGTATTTCGTTTATGGAGGATATCTTCAACGAGTTTATGGGGTAGATAAATCTCGTCAAGTCCCATCTGACACAATGTATGATGGTGTTGATTATGTGCCGATGCCATTGTGGAAAACATTACTTATACAGCTGCTTAATATTGCGGGTCTCGGGCCGATATTTGGCGCAGTATTGGGTGCAGTCTACGGCCCAGTGGCATTTATCTGGATTACATTGGGTGGTATATTTTTCGGAGCAATGCACGACTACTTCTCGGGTATGATATCCATTGAGAATGGAGGACAGAGTCTCCCCGAGTTAATAGGAAAATATCTCGGTGTAGGTGTTAAACAATTTATGCGTCTGTTTTCGGTATTTCTGATGGTACTGGTCGGTGCTGTATTCGTGTGTGGTCCGGCGGGTATTATCGAAAATATGGTCGGATTCAAAGATTTACAAATAGCCGGAGTTACAATCAATTCATTTTGGTTGTGGGTGATATTCATCTACTATCTTATTGCTACACTTATGCCTATTGATAAGATTATCGGCAGAATATATCCATTATTTGGTTTTGCGTTGATATTTATGGCAATAGGTATATTGGTTGTTCTGCTCACTGGAAATTATGAAATACCAGAATTGACATCATTTTCTAATATGAGAACAGATGCGGATAAGTTTCCGATAATACCTACGCTGTTTGTGACCATTGCCTGTGGAGCGATTTCAGGCTTTCACGCTACGCAATCACCGCTGATGGCTCGTTGCGTTACGAACGAAAAACAGGGACGTCCTGTCTTTTTCGGAGCAATGATTGCCGAGAGTCTGATAGCATTGGTATGGGCTGCAATTGCGATGGCATTCTTTGGCGGAGTCGAGGCTTTGCAGGAGAATTTGGCTCAACATAACAACAATGCTGGCTGGGCAGTCGATTTGATTGCTAATACTACGTTAGGTAAATTTGGAGCAATTTTGGCATTGTTGGGTGTTGTTGCTGCGCCGATTTCGTCTGGTGATACTGCATTTCGCTGTGCACGTCTGATTGTTGCAGACTTCCTCAAAATCGAACAGAAGAGTTTGAAGAAGAGATTGCTGATATGTATACCGCTCTTTGTAGTCGGATATTTTATCACACAGATGGACTTCGCAGTTATATGGCGTTACTTTGCGTGGGCTAATCAGACGTTGGCTGTGATTACGTTGTGGACCATTACGATATACTTGTTGAGTCGAGGTAAGAATGTTTTCATTTCGTTGATTCCGGCACTTGTTATGACCTATGTTTGTGTCTCGTATTTCTTTATCGGAGCAGAAATGTTGGCTATGCCGTTTACAATGGGATACACTATTGCTGGTGTGGTAACAATCGTGATGTTGATATTGTTCTCAAAAACATATCTAAAATGCAAGAAGAACTAATTAGTTGCAGATAGTAAAAAAGCCTGACATTAGTGTCAGGCTTTTTTAGCATATAGTATTTAGGCTACTTGCTGAAGAATTTTATTCCGAAGAAGTAGGTTCGTGGCTGAGTCGGACCATAGAAGTATCCTGAATCACGATATACTCCCTTGTCCAAATCTTGCTGGAACTCGTTAAAGATGTTTTGAATACCGCCATTAAGTTGAATCTTAACCTTTTTTCCTACGTCGAACGTGTAGTTGAGCTTCAGATTGAGGTCGAAAAATGCAGGTGTATGAACCATCTCGTCGACCTTGATATAGCTGTATTGGAAGTCAGCCGGAATCTCGTCTGTCGGAGCGAAGTGTGGAACGTGCATTCGTCCTGTGTAGACACCAGACAGAGATATGTCAAACTTGCTGCTCGGAGCTGCGGTCAGAGTTGCATAACCATAGTAGTTTGGCGTGCGAGGCATATCTCTAATTTCGGCTACGTCGGGATTTTCGCTCCAGCCTGTCATCTCTTTGTATCGGCTGCGCTGGGCAGTGAATCCTACCTGCAGCGATGCGTCCTTGCCGTGAGCAATCTTTGCATCAAGATTCACACCATAAACCGTAGCACCGCTACCGTTTCGACGCTCCTGCAACGAATTGCCGTCGCTGTCCGTACCGATATTCTGAAGATAGAACACATCGTTCAACGAGGTGTGGAATGCCTCCAGCAGAACATTTGTCTGGAAGTGTCCGATGTT
>JAZOQL010000284.1:0-2270 GCA_045656065.1 Rikenellaceae bacterium
GAGCAGCGGCAGCACAATTGCAACTGATGACGTGCTGTTGCGCCTTGTGCCATCAAAGACTACCGTATATAGAGGCGAGCCCGTTGTTGTGTCGATAAAATTATATACGCGCATTTCGCTCAGTGATATCCGCGATTTTAATCTACCGGCATTCAATGGATTCTGGACTCAGAGAATAGACAATAACGGAGGCAATATCTCGTTCAACCGTGAGACCTACAACGGCAAAATATACAACTCGGCAGTCCTGGCCGAATATCTGCTCTACCCCCAAAGCGCAGGAAATATACGAATCGACCAATGCGACCTCAATGTTCTGATTCAAAAGGCAGTAGAAGGTCGTCGTTCAAACTCGATGTTCGACATCTTCGACGCACCAATGTATGAGACAATACGCCGCCACCTGGTGACCAAACCTGTAACTATCGTGGTCAAAGAGCTGCCCACAGGAGCACCAGAAGGCTTCAACGGAGCCGTAGGCCAATTCTCGGTGAAGGCCAATATCGACCCGAAAAATATGGCAGCCAATAGTGCAGGAACCTACACACTGACACTCTCGGGTAAGGGTAATATGACGATGATTCAGGCTCCGGAGTTGAATCTCCCTCAGACATTCGAGGTCTATAATGTAAAGGTATCGGACAATCTGCAAAACGGAGCTAACGGCACCAGCGGAACAAAACGATTTGAATATCCGTTCATTCCACGTGCAGAGGGCGATTACACAATCGAGCCGCTGAAATTTGTCTACTTTGACACAGGTCGCAACAAATATGTGACCCTCTCGACCGAATCGTTCAATATGACCATCACAGCCGATTCGTCTGCTAAGGAGCGCTCGGCAGGTATGGTCTCGGGCATCACGAAAGAGGACCTCAAAATTCTGGGTCAGGACATCAGATACATCAATACCGCAGCCCTGAAACTGACAAGCAAAGGAAAATTCCTCGTACTGTCACCGAGCTATTTCATTGTTCTGCTGGCTGTTATCGCAGCATTCGTGGCATCACTGATAATCATCAGAAAGAGAATAAAGATGCGTGGTAACCAGGCATTGATGCGAGGTCGCTCGGCAGGCAAACGAGCACTCAAACGATTCAAAAAGGCCGAGTCGGATATGAATGCCCAGAACGAAAAAGAGTTCTACGCCGAAATGTTGCGAGCACTGTGGGGATACATCAGCGACAAACTGAACATACCACAATCACAGCTCACAAAAGAGAATATTTTGGACAAGATGATTGCACGTGGCATTACAGAAGAGGCTGCGAATGAGTACCTTAAAGTTATCTCAGATTGCGAATTTGCTCAGTACGCACCCGTTCAAACAAGTATGATGAAAGAGGTCTTTGAACGTGCATCGAAACTTGTCATCGAAATAGAATCCAAGATAACAGCAAAAAGATAAATGACTATGAAAAAATCTCTTTTGATTCTGTTTTTACTCAGTCTTGTATTTTCAAGCAGCGCCCAAAACAACGAAAGTTTATGGGACGAGGGAAATAAAGCATACGCCGAGGGTCGTTACGCCGAGGCCACAGCTGCCTATGACTCAATCCTGCGCAGCGGCAAACAGAGCGCAATGTTGTACTATAATCTGGGCAACTCATATTTCAAGCAGGGAAAAATCGGACTCGCGCTGGTTAACCTCTACCGAGCAGAACGTCTGGCACCGGACAATGAGGACATAAAATACAACATCAAGATTGTGTCGACATACGCTCAGGATAAAATCGAGCAGGTGCCCGAATTTTTTGTCAATCGCTGGGTGCGCACACTGCGTTCGATATTTAGTTCAAATATCTGGGCAGTAATCAGTTTGGTGACGCTCGCCTTAGCATTGGCAGGTATATTGATTTACCTTTTCGGCCAGAGAATCGGAGTCCGCAAGATGGGATTTTTTGCGGGTCTGTTCGGGTTGATAGTATTTATTCTATCGCTCAGTTTCTCAATCAAGAGCCGTAATGAGATAGCTAAACCGACACACGCAATTGTCACCAGCTCGGCCGTAGCGGTCAAGGCATCGCCCGATAGCGGCAGCAAAGATGTATTTGTGCTGCACGAGGGAACATCGGTCAGGGTAGTCCGCACGCTGGACAAATGGAGCGAAATTGTCATCGCAGATGGCAATAAGGGGTGGCTCAGTTCAAACTCGTATCAGTTGATAGACTAATGTCAAAGCTATTGGATAACGTCGTAGGAGAGCTGTCACGGCTGCCGGGTATCGGACATCGCACTGCACTGAGGCTTGCGATGCACATACTTCAGGC
>JAZOQL010000285.1:0-4362 GCA_045656065.1 Rikenellaceae bacterium
TAGCAAAAGTTGCTGAAGCATTCGGCGCAGAGGTTGTTTATTACTCGACTACGGGTAAGAACAACAACCCCGACTACCGACGCGTAGAGTTCGACGAACTGATGAGCAGTTGTGACATCATCTCTATCCACGCGCCAATCAACGACCAGACTCGCAATCTGGTAGACGCACGTGCATTGTCGCTGATGAAACAAAGCGCAATAATCATCAATCTCGGTCGCGGCGGAATCATCAACGAGGCAGCTCTGGCCGAAGCTCTCGATAACGAAGCAATCGCAGGCGCAGGCGTAGACGTATTCACTCAAGAGCCTATCGTGGCAGAAAACCCACTGCTGAGCGTTAAACACCCCGAACGATTGGTACTTGCTCCGCACATTGGCTGGACAAGCGTCGAGGCTCGCAACAAAATCGTAGTGATGATTGCCGACAATATCCGCAATTTTCTAAACTAATAATAGTCACTCACCTTCAGGAGGTCAGCAGTTAATGACAAACTGCTGACCTCTTTTTTTTCGCCAGCAAACCAGACTCGGCACAATATGTGTTTCTCGCAGAAGTAACATTACTATTTACGGTTTAATATATTTTCAAATTATGTCAAACAACAAATTCTGCGACGATTCAGTCAGCTCTATTTTTGGTTCGGAAAAGATGCTCGAACCGGCTCCCTGCGACAAAATTCCCGATTGTCCAACCTCTGGCGAGATAGCCTATCAGTTAGTCCACGACGAAACATTTCCTCAGACTCAACCGCGTCTGAATCTGGCTACGTTTGTTACCACCTATATGGACAAATACGCCACAAAACTGATGAACGAGGCTATCAGCATCAACTACATCGACGAAACCGAATACCCTCGCGTAGCAGTCATCTGCGGCAGATGTATCAATATGATTGCCAATATGTGGAATACGCCAGAGAAGTCTGAGTGGAAGACGGGTGCTGTAGCAATAGGCTCGTCAGAGGCGTGTATGTTAGGCGGCGTAGCTGCGTGGCTCAGATGGAAAGAGCGCAGAAAAGCCGAAGGTAAACCTCACGATAAACCCAATTTTGTCATCTCATCAGGCTATCAGGTGGTTTGGGAAAAATTTTCGCAACTGTGGCAAATCGAGATGAGAACCGTACCTCTGACACTCGAAAAAACGACTCTCGACCCCGAAGCTGCGCTGAGTATGTGCGACGAAAATACCATCTGCGTAGTGCCGATTATGGGCGTAACGTGGACAGGTCTGAACGATGATGTCAAGGCTCTGGATAAGGCACTCGACAAGTTCAACGAAAAGACAGGTTATGATATTCCAATCCACGTCGATGCAGCCTCAGGTGGCTTTATAATGCCCTTCATCGACCCCGATCACAAATGGGACTTCCGCCTGAAATGGGTACTCTCAATCAGCACCTCAGGTCATAAATACGGCTTAGTATACCCCGGACTCGGCTGGGTTGTGTGGCGCGACAAAGCATATCTGCCCAAGGATATGAACTTCAGTGTGAACTATCTGGGTGCTAATATTACACAAGTAGGTCTGAACTTCTCGCGTCCTGCAGCGCAGATTCTCGGACAATACTACCAATTCATCAGACTCGGAGTCAAGGGCTACCAGGACATTCAACGAAATTCGATGGAGATTGCTCGCTATGCACACGAACAAATTGGCAAAATGGAGTGTTTCCAGAACTACTCGAAGGATATCTGCAATCCGTTGTTCATCTGGTATATGAAGCCTGAATATGCAAAGAATGCAAAATGGACTCTGTACGATTTGCAGGCAAAACTTCAGGAAAACGGCTGGATGGTACCCGCATACACGCTGCCGGCAAACATTCAGGATATCGTAGTTATGCGAATCGTAATCCGTCAGGGCACAAGCCGAGATATGATTGATATGTTGCTGAACGACATTCGACAAGCAGTCGAACAACTCGACAAGCTGGAATATCCCACTCCGTCGCGCATTGCCCACGACAAGGCTCAGCATCAAAAAGGCAAAGTTTTTACCCACTAAACACACACCTCGCAGAGCAGAATCACTCCAACATTAGGGGTGATTTCGCTCTGTTTATAATAAAAAGTTACATTCGATGAGTACAAATAACACTACACAGGCCAAGGGTTTCAAGCTGTCGGTAGCAACATTGGCCATAATGAATGTTGCAGCCGTAGTCTCGTTACGAGGTCTTGCAGCCGAGTCAATCTATGGGTTGAGTTCGGCATTCTACTATCTATTTGCAGCAATCTGTTTTCTGATTCCCACGGCAATGGTCGCAGCCGAACTTGCTGCGATGTTCCGCGACAAGCAGGGCGGCGTATTCCGCTGGGTCGGCGAGGCTATGGGACAACGCGCCGGATTCGTAGCAATATGGTTGCAGTGGCTTGAGAGCACAATTTGGTACCCCACGGTTCTGACATTCGGAGCCGTCTCGATTGCCTTTATCGGAATGTCCCCCGAAGCTGATATGACGTTGGCATCGAACAAGATATACACTCTGGCAGTAGTTTTAGCAATCTATTGGGTAGCTACATTTGTGGCTCTCAAGGGGCTGAAATGGGTAGGTAAAATCTCGAAAATCGGAGCAATGGTCGGAACTATCATTCCCGCAGGATTGCTCATTGTGCTTGGCATAATCTATCTGATGTCGGGCGGACACGTCGAGATGAACACACACGAGAGTTTCTTCCCCGACCTGACCAACATCGACAACTTGGTATTGGCATCGGGCATATTCCTCTTCTACGCCGGAATGGAGATGATGGGTGTTCACGTTATGGACATCAACAATCCTGGTCGCAACTACCCTAAAGCGGTATTCATTGGTTCGCTCATCACGGTACTGATATTCATTCTGGGCACATTTTCGTTGGGAGTGATAATCCCAGCCGACAAGGTAAATCTGACTCAGAGTCTGCTGGTTGGATTTGACAGTTACCTCTCATATCTGCATCTGTCGTGGGTATCGCCACTGATAGCCATTGCGCTGACATTCGGCGTATTGGCAGGCGTATTGACCTGGGTAGCAGGTCCTTCGAAGGGTTTGCTCACTGTAGGACAGGCAGGTTATCTCCCAAAATTTTTCCAACGCACTAATAAAAATGGTGTACAGCGCAACATTCTGATTATTCAGGGCTGCGTAGTCACGCTGCTCAGCCTGCTCTTCGTAGTAATGCCTTCGGTGCAGTCGTTCTATCAAATTCTGTCACAGCTGACCATACTGCTCTACCTGATTATGTATCTGCTGATGTTCGCCTCGGCCATCAGGCTGCGCTATATTATGCCCAAAGCCGAACGTCCGTTTGCCATCGGCAAGAGCAGCAATACGGGAATGTGGATTGTCTCTGGCGTAGGATTCCTGGCTTCACTGCTCGCCTTTGTACTGAGTTTCATTCCTCCAGACCAGATTTCAACAGGCAGCAACGCAGTCTGGTACTCGGTACTTGCATTCGGCACAATCATCTCGGTAATCATACCTTTGATTATATACTCAGCTCGCAAACCTTCGTGGCGCGACCCGAAAATTGATTTCAAACCCTTCCACTGGCAACAAACCGAAGCCAATAAGTAACCTATTTTTCAAGCGGATAATTTTTTTCGATTATCCGCTTTTGTTTTTTACGGCCGAATGTGTAAATTTGCATTAACCTAAATTGTGAATATATGATTACACGCGAAGTAAAAATAAGAGTACGATACGGTGAAGTTGACCAGATGGGATTTTTGTATCACTCACATTATGTTGAGTATTATGATGTTGCGCGCACTGAAATGATTCGTACATTGGGTACGTCGAACTACGAACTCGAGGCATCAGGCATTATGCTACCCGTAACCAACGTGACCATTAACTATAAAAATCCGGCACACTACGACGACCTGCTCACTGTACGCGTAATGCTCAAAGAGATGCCGACGGTCAAGATGACATTCCACTACGAGGTCTACCGTCCTAATGGTGAACTGATTAACACAGGTTCAGTGACACTCGCCTTTATGAATTCTGAGACAAAGCGTGCGTGTCGTCCTCCGAAATATTTCATCGAGTTGCTCGAAAAAAATCAGGATCCCGAATAAGCAGTCACCCTCCACGACTCTACTAATATTCGCCACCTCGAACCATAACAAAAAGAGCCCGTCCCCATTGGACAGGCTCTTTAAATTTAGTATCAAACTTCGACTACCAGCTTGCTTTCTTCACACCCGGGATAAGGCCTTGAGAAGCCATTTCGCGGAATTGAATACGGCTGATACCGAATTGACGCATATAACCTTTCGGACGTCCAGTCAATTTGCAACGGTTGTGCAAACGGATAGGATTAGCGTTCTTAGGGATGCGTTGCAACTTTTGAGCAGCCTCAAAAGCCTCTA
>JAZOQL010000286.1:0-3717 GCA_045656065.1 Rikenellaceae bacterium
TTGGTATTGGTACAGCAGATTGGGAAGTTCAGCACCTGCGGCAGACCCGTACCCAGACGGTCACAAGGCGTACTCAACTGCGGACTACGGAACGGCTGACAATATATATTGTTCAGTCGGAACGGGTCACAGTGGAGAAAACATCACCCTCAAGTTGGTTGCAAGGATTTGGGGCTACGAGGACGGCGAGTGCAGACGCAACATAACTCTGACAATACCATAACCCTCTTAAAATTAGTTAAACTATGGCTATAACAGACAAAATATTAGAAATACTCAACGGTATGGCATCGGGTTCAAGCCCGATGCTTAAAACCGTTATGTACGAGAGCGCATTCGGCTCTAACGTCCGCTTGGACAGAAAGGAAACTCCTGCTGCGATACTTTATCTGATTGAGGGTTTCAAAGTTGATGTTGACCGCGCATTCAAGCACAAAATCGTTGACGCGGAGGTCTTCTTCTGTTCAAGGGTTGACCTAAACGCCAAAGGCGAGGTCATCAAGGGTGTGATGGATTCCATCGAGCCGAGTGTTGACGAATTTATATCCCAACTGCTGAATGAAAAAAGTTGGAACGTCAGCAACATTAAGGCGCAATCCGCTTATGGCAAGTTCGACTGCAATGTCGCGGGTTTCAGCCTTTCCTTCACAGTTGAGGACAGACAAGGAACTTGCGTATAAAACTATCCGTTATAGGAACTATCCGTTATAAATATATTTGAAGTTTTTCATTCTTTGTAATTTACATTGTTTTCCGCTCTACTTCGGTGGGGCGGTTTTTTTGTTATTTCTCAAAAATTTTTATTACATTAGGATAAACACAATTTATGAAAGAGATATGGAAAACAGCCGTTGTTGATGGAGTTGAGAATCCGAGGTACAAAGTAAGCAGCCTTGGAAGGGTTATTTGCTTGAATTGGAACAACACGGGCAAACCTCGGCTTTGCGGGTTTACTTATAACGGATGCGGTTATTTGAGGGTAGGAATTGACCGCGTTATGAAATTGGTTCACAGAATAGTCGCCGAGACATTCATCCCGAATCCAGAAGGGAAATCAGAAGTTGACCATATCAATACGATTCGCACTGACAATCGGGTTGAAAATCTACGGTGGACAACGCACAAGGAAAATGACAATAATCCTTTAAGCAGAAAACATAAAAGCGAGAACGCACGTAAACCAATGCTCGGCAAATTCGGTGCAGAACACCACAATTCAATACAGATAGTTCAGTTGACTTTGGACGGAAAATTCATCAAAAAATGGGCTTGTGGATATGAAGTTCAGCGAGAACTCGGAATTTATCAAAGTAGCATAGTAGCCTGCTGCCGAGGGAGGCAAAAATCCGCAGGCGGTTTTAAATGGATGTATTATGAAGATTGGATAAAACTGCAATGCAAAAAATCACTCAAAGACATCAAACCTCTTTTCTAAACCCAATTAAACAATTCGTCATTGACATACATCATCACGCGATTTTCAAGTATGTCGTTCAAACGGGGTATCATCTCGCTTGCAACGGGTTCGACAACATCAGCGGGCGACTGCGTTCTGTAACGGAGCGAGCCGTATCTTTTGATTTTCCAAGCAATCTTACTCGCAAACTGTTTTACACTCAACCCCTGCGGGACTTGCAATCCCTTATCCTCAATCCATTTTTCAAGAATTGTTGTGAAACTATAAGGGACTTTTCCCGCCCTGCGACCTTTCTCCGCGTATATGAAGTATGGGTCGCCCAAAACGGTGATATGCGTGCCGTCAGACTCGTCACTTATGACGTATTCCAACGAATCGGCGAGATTACCCGAAGCCGTGATATGCTGGTTCCATAATTCAGCCTTCAGCCTGCCTACAAACTCCGAACCAAACTCGTTAAGTTTGGCTATTGTATTTGAATCCGTTATAAGTTTCATTTGCGTCCTTTCTTTTGTTTATTCTTTGCTTGGAATATGTCGTGCAGCCTTCTTTGGTACAAAGCGTTCGCCGCATCCTCCTGGAAAATCGCGACCCATTGGCTTACCGTGTAGTCCTCGGCTTCATCGAAACTTTTAAGATGGAAGTATCGAACGACATCCGACAGCATCCTCATACTCATTTTCGGAAAAACAATCCCTTTCTTCGCTTGCTTCTCCTCATTGCCCTCTTTTATGTCGTATAGTTTGAGAAAGTCTGCAAATTGTTTGATTTCTTTGCGGTACTGCTTCAAGCGACCGAACGCAACCAAAGCCCGTTTCTCGTTGAGTAACTGTGAGATAAACGATTCCTCGTCCTCAAGAATTGAAGCGAATTGCTTTATTTTCATCAAAAGCACGGCAGTCTCCAACGGATATTCTGGAACTGCATCCAACAGCCGTTCAATGTTTTCTGCGTTCAACAAAGGCAGAATGTCTTTTGTCTTGGTTCTATTTGTGATTCTAATGTTCATCAGTCCTCGAATTTGATTTTATCCAAACGGTTGAGCCATCCCTTCAAGAAGACCTTGTTATTTCCGACTTGGGCTATGTTAATAAACCAATTCTTCCGCATAGCCCAAAGTTTGTCAAACACAGCCTTGTGGTATTGTGTTGAGCCATCGCCGTTCAGAGCGGCAAGGGTCAATTTTCCGACAACACCATCAACAGTCAGTCCGAGGCACGCCTGCACTTTTTTGATTGCGGTGACAGTTCCGCTGCCCCAAGCGCAATCCAAGAACAGATTGGCTATTGACTGCGATTTAATTTCATCGCCTTTGATTCTGTCCCAATAGCCTGCTCGGAATATGTGAGTCCATTGCTCCTCACTTATACGTTTGAGGTCTTCGCAGGTCTTTTCAGCACCATAATATTTGCGGAATGTGCCTATCGTCACACCTGCTTGGGTGCAACCGCCACGGTCTGAAGGATGGTTTGAGTAGCCACCTTCAAATTTTTTCACCATTTGGATTATTTTCTTAATGTCAGCCATAGTACAACTATTTATATGTCGCTCTGAAACTGCCGAATCAAACTCATATAAATAAGTCATATATAAACCTAAAAATAAAATATTCTATACTATGGCATCCTCTGGAATGGGTACAAGCGGCACTAAATCAATAGTTGTTGACTTCAAACTTCTGTCAAGTGACGCTGTAAAAAACATACAAGACTTAAACCAAAAAATCGCCAACCTCAAAAAGACGATGGAGGGTATGAAGCAGGCAGGCTTGGAAAACTCCGAGCAGTATATCAAAATGTCCGCCGTGCTTAAAGACCTTCAGAGTTCAGTCAAGGCTAACCAAAAGATACTTCAAGAGGATTTGAAGCAGATGCAGGCTAACGGCGATTCAATAAACGCACTACGCGCACAACTCAAACTTGCCCGTGCGGAGTTCGAGAACCTCACCAAAGCCGAGCGTGAATCCGCTGAAGGCAACGACTTACTCAACCATATCAAGGAACTCACCGAGGAACTGAACGGTCTTGAACAAGCACAAGGCGATTGGAGCAGGCAAGTGGGACACTATCAGAAAGCAGTCGAAGACCTTCCCGTCACAAAGGCTGTAAATTTCTTCAAGACCCTTTCAAACGGCACGATGAACGCAGGCGTTGCGTTCAAGAACGGCATAGGCATTGTCAAGAATTTTGCCAAACAACTTTGGGCGTTAGCCAAAATACCAATCGTTGCGGTCATATCTGCCATCGCCATCGTTGTTATGAAACTCGTTGATGCGTTCAAGAAGAACGACCAAGCAATGA
>JAZOQL010000287.1:0-10383 GCA_045656065.1 Rikenellaceae bacterium
TCACAGAACGACATGGCTACGATCCGACTTGAGAGGGTTAATCAACTCTCTCGGCATATTGTTTTACATCATCTAACTCGATTTCATTTCCGCACAAAATTATCAGCCGTTCGACTACGTTTTTCAGTTCGCGGATATTTCCCGTCCAACTGAGCGACTTGAGGTAGTCCAGCGCCTGAGGCGAAATTCTTTTGCCAGGGATATGATACTCGGCACAAATGTGCTCGATAAATTTTGGAACCAAAAGTTCGATATCCTCACTGCGTTCTCTGAGCGGCGGCACCTCAATCACTACTACACTGAGACGGTGATACAGGTCCTCGCGGAAGTTGTGAGCCGCAATCTCATCTCTCAAATTCTTATTCGTAGCCGCAATAACTCTGACATTTATCGGAATATTTTTATCGCTACCCACACGCGAGATGCGATGCTCTTGCAACACACGCAACACCTTAGCCTGAGCCGACAGACTCATATCACCAATCTCATCTAAGAATATCGTACCACCTTCGGCCTGCTCGAACTTACCCTTACGCTGTTTAATAGCCGAGGTGAATGCACCCTTTTCGTGACCAAAGAGTTCGCTCTCGATGAGTTCGGAAGGTATTGCAGCACAATTGACATCAACAAAGGGTTGCCCTAAGCGAGCACTCTTCTCGTGCAGCCAGCGGGCTACGAGTTCCTTGCCCGTACCGTTCTCGCCCGTAATCAGCACCCGAGCCTCCGACGGAGCTACGCGGTCAATCATCTTTTTCACTCTCATAATTTCCGATGACGAACCGATAATATCGGCTACACAGCTCGACGATTTTGTCGGATGGTGTCTAACTTGAGACTTAACCGAGAGTTCATCTGTTTCGATTGCACTGCGCACCGAACCGAGCAGTCGACTCACATTGACCGGTTTTTCTATAAAATCGTGAGCTCCGCACTTCATACACTCCACAGCCGAAGCCACGCTACCATAAGCCGAAATAATCACCACAGGCAGACTCGAATCGCTCTTTCTGAGCGTTGACAACACCTCAAGACCCGACATTCCCGACATCTTCAAATCACACGTCACTACATCATAATGCTTGCTGCCACACTTTTCCAACGCCTCGGCACCCGATTCTGCCAAATCTACGGCATAGCCTTCATATTCGAGCATCTCTTTGAGACTATTCCGATAACTACGTTCGCCAGCAACGACTAAAATATTATTCATAAAAAAATTTTATATAGATTAGCTAATCATTTGATAAAAAATAAATATATTTGCAAATATAATTAAGTTTTCAGGTTTGCGGATAAAAACTTCGACATTTGTTCGCAATGTGGTTGATTTTTCAATTAAGTTACTTATAATCAACCAATTATGAGTGCAAACAGGATTAAACCATTATGGATATAATCTTAGTCTGATTAGAATATTTACAACTTACAAATGGAACATAACTTCAAACGAAACAAACTCGTAATGCCCGAATACGGACGACACGTATTGAAAATGGTTGAATTTCTAATGACCATAGAAGACCGCGAACTGCGTAGTAAACAAGCACTTGCGGTAATAGATGTTATGGGCAACATCAATTCGGCGCTGCGAGATACCGAAGAGTTCAAACATAAGCTCTGGGACCACCTTTTTATTATATCGAATTTTCAGCTCGATGTTGATAGTCCCTACCCAAAACCGAGCCCGGAAACACTCAGTTTGCAACCCAAACGCCCCAACTATCCGCAACAGGATTTGCAGTTCAAACACTACGGACGAAATGTTGCAAATATGATTCGCGAGGTGAACCATATACAAACCGACTCGCCCGAGCGACAAGATGCCATCAATCGCATAGCTCGCTATATGAAGAGCAAGAGTCAGGAGTTCAACAACGAAAATATCAACAACGAAACCATAATGGCCGACATTCGCACAATGTCCGATTGCACCATTAATATCGAAAGTACAATTCTTGACAGCGTTCGCCACGAACACAAACAGCGCTACAAAAAGAGCAACAAGAACTCAAAACAGCGCTCAGGGGCTAAACACAATAACCAACAGAAACAAAATAGATAATAAGCCGTGTCTAAGACTTCTACCCCAAACAACACCGGACTGAGAAAACTTCAGCGCAGTTCGGTTATTTTGATTACGATGATAGCCATTATCATTGCGGCTCCGATTTCGCATACAACAGTGGTCGGAACGTGGATTGCCGTGGTGGCAATGATGTTGTATTTGGCCTTCAACGCATCATTCGTATCTGCACATTTCAAGGATTGGAAAAGACTCAATACCAACGAAAAGGTCAGATTGATTATCTGGTGCTCGGCAGCAATGATTACGGCAACGACCTTCATTCGACACGAGTTTTCGTTCTTTGCGGCAATCGTGATTCTCATCATTGATTACACATTGGCTCGCTCGGCCAATACCCACAAAAACAATTAAAAATGACATCTATTATCGGAAGGTTTGTCTGCTGTGCAGTTGCAGTATTGATGTTCGGGTGTGGCAATTCCAACAGCACTCGGTTTTCGGTCAGCTCGTTAGACACGCTCTATGCGCCAAAATACTCTGGACGTTTTGTATTATACCAATACGGCCAGAGTTCCATTTTGTCCATTCTCGAAGATGACAGCACATATAAACACATCTTCCTGTCGAGAAACGGACAGCCTGCGCCCGAGGGTTTCGAGGGCAGAAGGGTGAATGTTCCGCTGCAACGGGTAATCTGTATGTCGACTACGCACATCGCGATGATGGAGAAAATCGGCGAGCTGGATAAGATTGTCGGCATATCGGGTTGTCAATATGTAACCAGCCCACAAGTTCGCGAGTCTCTGAAACAGGATAAAATCCAAGACATAGGCTACGAGTCGGGGCTCAATTACGAACTCGCTACGATTATGCGCCCAGACGCGATTTTTGTCTATGGCACGCAGGGCGATAATGCAGCAAGTACAAAAAAGATGACCGAATTGGGACTGCCCACAATGTATCTCTATGAATATATCGAAAGCGACCCGCTGGGCAAGGCCGAATGGCTGATTGCACTAAGCGAGATGTTCGATAAACGCACCCTGGCCGAGAGGTTTTTTCAGGAGGTTGAAAAGAGTTATAATGCAGTCAAGGCACTTGTTTCACAAGATGTAGCAAGGCCGACGGTGATGCTCAATTCGCCGTGGCGCGACACGTGGTTCGTACCTGGCGACCGCAGCTATATTGTCCGCTTGCTGAACGATGCCGGAGGCGAATACATCTGCCGCGGCTACGACAGCGAACTGAGTCGTGCAATATCAACCGAACAGGCATACGTACTGTGTCTCAAGGCAGACTTCTGGCTCTGTCCGAGCGAGGCGAACTCTATTCCATACCTGACGGCGAACAATCCACGCTTTGCAGACATTCCCTCAGTCAAAAATAACCGAGTATTCAACAACAATAAAATAACAACACCTATGGGCGGCAGCGATTTCTGGGAATCGGGAACCATCAATCCTGATGTTATTCTGAAGGATTTGATACACATACTTCACCCTCAGTTGCTACCCGAGCATAAGTTACACTACTTTCACCAACTGAAATAACCCAACAATTAAAATGAGCAGATATACTCGCATATTCACACTTCTTGGACTCGGTGTAGTGGCAGTCTTCATAGCCGACCTCATCATAGGTTCGGTGAAAATACCTCTCGGCGACATACTTGCGGTAGTGTCGGGCAGCAAATCAGATGAACTGACACAAACTCTGCTGCTCAATTTCCGTCTGCCCAAAGCCATTGTCGCAGTTCTGGCAGGCGCAGCACTCTCGGCAAGCGGGCTACAGATGCAGACAATGTTCCGCAACCCGTTGGCGGGTCCCTACGTTTTGGGAGTAAGTTCCGGCGCAAGTTTAGGCGTAGCTCTGTTTCTGTTGGGGCTGCCGCTGCTGGGGAGTATGGTCGAGGTACCCGAATCGGTGCGCAATATTGGCGTCATCGGAGCTGCGTGGCTGGGCGCCTCTGCAATATTGCTCGTCGTTATGACCGCAGCTACACGACTCAGAGACATAATGGCTATTCTTATTTTGGGTATGATGATTGGCAGCGGAGCTTCGGCTATTGTCGAAATGTTGCAATATCTTACACCCGAATATGCGCTCAAGACCTTCGTTGTCTGGACTATGGGCAGCCTGGGTAGCGTCACCCTCAACCAACTGCCCTTCATAACCACATTCACACTCATTGGGCTGATTATCTCGATTGTGCTGATTAAACCACTGAACCTGATGCTCTTGGGCGAGAATTACGCAAAGACTTCGGGCATAAATATTCAAAGAGTCAGGCTGCTGATTTTCGCCAGCACGATTCTGCTGGCGGGAACGGTCACAGCATTCTGCGGCCCTATCGGATTCATCGGCATCGCAGTACCGCACATTGCCCGAATGTTTGTACATAACGCCGACCACCGCATACTGATGCCCGCCTCGATGCTGCTCGGAGCCATAATACTGCCTCTGTGCGACATCATTTCACAGCTGCCGGGACTCGACTTGGCTCTGCCGATTAACACCATTACGGCGCTGATGGGTATCCCGATAATAATTATGGTTATTCTTCACAATCGTCGCTTCTTCTGAAAATGAAACACGCAATACATATACGCAATCTCAAACTCGGCTACGACAACAAGATATTGATGGAGTCGGGAAATATCGACATTCCACAAGGCGAGCTGATTGGTCTGATAGGCCGCAATGGCGTGGGAAAGAGTACGCTGTTGCGTAGCATTTCGGGCATCGAGCAACCTAAGTCAGGCACTATTCTCGTTGCAGGCGAACCCATCGAAACAATGAGTCCGGCTCAGCGTGCAAAGATTGTTTCATTCGTAGCAACCGAGACCGTCAGAATAAACGGACTGAGAGCAAAAGATGTCGTAGGATTTGGCCGTTCGCCCTACACCGATTGGTTCGGCAGAATGAGCGACGAGGATAATCAGATTGTAATGCGCTCGCTCGAGTCGGTAATGATGGATTCGTTTGCAGAAAAGACAATAGACACACTGAGTGATGGCGAGCGTCAGCGAGTGATGATTGCCCGCGCATTGGCACAGGATACGCCCATTGTATTGCTTGACGAGCCTACGGCATTTCTGGACATTCCAAACAAATATCAGATAGCCCAACTACTGAGCCGACTCGCCAAAGATATGAACCGCTGTATATTGTACTCGACACACGACCTGTCCGTAGCAGAACACTACTGCGACAAACTTCTGATAATCGACAACGGGGCATTCACCATTGACACTCCGCAGAGATTAAAGGAGAATGGCACACTTGAAAAATTGTTCCACATCTAAACGCGAGAATATGTACGAAAACTGCGTCTCATTCACAGGCCACAGACAGGCTCCCTACACTCTGAGTGGACAGCTCGACAGAATAATCGAGACTCTTGTCACACAGGGCTACACACGGTTCCACAGCGGAATGGCGCTGGGATTTGATATGATGGCAGCCGAGGCAGTGCTAAGAGCCAAGCAACACCACCCCGAGATAAGACTCATAGCCGTACAGCCCTTCCCCGAGCAGGATTCAAAGTATTCGGAAAATGCCAAGACAAGATACCGACACATCATTGAAAAGGCTGACGAGAGAATCACCACATCGCCCTATTACTCAAATGCTGGGGTATATCACATTCGGAATAAATATCTCATCGACCACTGTTCGCTGGTAGTCAGCTATTTCAACGGCACCCCAGGGGGCACTCAGAAAACATTGGAGTATGCTCGCCGTATGGGTAAAACTATTATAACTCTGAATCCCTGAAAAACTATTCATAACTGAAACGAAAAAAGTTATTGAGTGATGATTTTTTTGCAAAAAGAATCATACCTTTGCGATTAAATAAAATCTGTAAAATTAGCTAAGCAATGTCAACAGAGACCAAACTACGCGCAGTGACGACCTACCGTCTGGCGGAAATGAAGAGTAAAGGAGAAAAAATTTCGATGCTTACGGCATACGATTATACAATGGCTCGCATATTGGACGAGGCGGGAATAGATGTAATATTGGTTGGCGACTCGGCAGCCAATGTCATAGCGGGTTATGATACGACTGTGCCCATCACCCTCGACCAGATGATTTATCACGGACAATCTGTCGTGCGAGGCGTGAACCGCGCGCTGGTCGTGGTAGACCTGCCCTTTGGTTCGTATCAGGGCAACTCGAAAGAGGCGCTGGCTTCGGCAGTCAGAATTATGAAGGAGACCGGAGCAAATGCCGTAAAACTCGAGGGCGGAATCGAAATCATCGAATCCGTAGACCGAATCCTCTGTGCGGGAATACCCGTTATGGGACACCTCGGACTTACTCCGCAATCAATCAACAAATATGGCACATATACGGTGCGAGCAAAAGAGGCAGCCGAAGCCGAAAAGCTACTCTCGGACGCAGTGATGCTGCAAGAGTCGGGCTGCTTTGCAATCGTGCTGGAGAAGATTCCCGCAGCATTGGCTGGCCGTGTAGCCAAAGAGTTGAAGATTCCAATCATAGGTATCGGCGCCGGTGGAGCCGTAGATGGTCAGGTATTGGTCAGCCACGATATGCTGGGGCTGAACAACGAATTCTCGCCACGATTCCTGCGCAGATATGCAAACCTGCACGACACGATGGCTGATGCCTTCCGTCAGTATATCTCAGACGTTAAGCAGTGTGATTTCCCCAACGAATCAGAACAATACTAAAAGAACAGGAGCATAGATGTTTATTCCGACACAGGTAATAGCTCAGACCGCAACTCCCTACTATCTGTTGGGGGTGCTGTCTATTGTGGGCTTGATTGTTTATATCATTTATCAACATCGAGCCTTGAGTCGATATAAACAACAGATTGAAAATCAGGAGATAAAAATCCAGCAACTCGACAACCAGAACCGAATGTTGGATAAGTCTCTGGGCGAAAAGAGTACCGAGTGTGAACTGCTGCGCAAGAGCATCGACCAGACCGAGCAGCTGAAACGCACGATGCAGGTCGAGTTTGAAAATACCGCAAACAGACTCTTCAGCGAAAAGAAACGCGAATTCTCGGAGACAAACCAGACTACGCTCAACCAGCTGCTCACCCCACTGAAAGATAACCTCGAACGATTCAGTCGCAAGGTTGACAGTGTCTACGGAGACGAAACCAAACAACGCACCGAGCTGAAAGAGCAGGTGCGCCAACTTGTCGAGATGAACCGCCAGATGAGCGAAGAGGCGAATAACCTGACTCGAGCGCTCAAGGGCGAGAGCAAGACTCAGGGTAATTGGGGCGAGGTCATTCTCGAGCGAATGCTCGAACAGTCGGGTATGACCCGCGACCGAGAGTATTCGATTCAGAACTCGGTATCAAACGAAGATGGTCAGCGACTGATTCCCGACGTTGTGTTGCACTTTCCAGACGAACGCCACGTCATTGTCGATTCGAAAGTTTCGCTGTCGGCATATAATCGCTCAATGGAGGTAACCGACGAGCAGATGCGCAAAGTGGCTCTGAAGGAGAATCTTCTCTCGGTGCGCAAACACGTCGACGAACTGTCGAAAAAGGATTATAGTCAGGTAATTGAGGGGAGTCTCGATTTCACCATTATGTTTATGCCAATCGAGGGCGCATACATCGCAGCGCTGCAAGAGGACCCGCAACTGTGGCAATACGCCTATATGCGCAAGATTATCCTTATCAGCCCGACAAACTTGTTTGCAGTGCTAAAACTTATCGACGACCTGTGGAGCCGAGACCGTCAGTGGAAAAATGCTCAGGAGATTTCGCGCCGCGGTGGATTGCTGCTGGATAAGTTTGTGGGATTCTGTCAAAATATGGAGAAAATCAACGACCAACTGACCCGTGCGCAATCGGCATACAAAGATGCATACGGCCAGCTGGACAATCTGAAAAAACAAGCACACAAATTGCAGGAACTCGGCATAAAATCAAAAAAGGTATTACCACAAACAGAGTATCAAGATGAATAGAACACTTATAAAATCAGGTGAAATCATACAAGGTGAAGGTCGATTTACGGGCTACGTGCTCATCGAGGGCGAACGAATCGTAGAGGTGGGTCGCGGTGAATACCGAGGCGAGCCGGTCGGTCGCGTAATCGACGCCCAAAACAAGTGGGTATTGCCCGGAGTAATCGACGACCAGGTACACTTCCGCGAGCCGGGAATGACTCACAAGGCAGACATCGCAAGCGAATCGCGAACTGCCGTAGCAGGCGGCGTGACCTCGTTTATGGATATGCCGAACAATAACCCCGCGACAACTACGCTCGAACTGCTCGAGCAAAAGTTCGAACGCGCAGCAGAGTGCTCTCCTGCAAACTTTTCGTTCTATTTCGGAGCTACGGAAGAGAACGGCCGAGATATGAATCGCCTCGACCCGAAGCTGGTCTGCGGAGTTAAGGTATTTATGGGCTCGTCGACAGGCTCGCTGCTGGTGTCAGAGGAGAAGGCTCTGTCGAGAATTTTTGCAGAATCACCCATATTGGTAGCCACCCACTGCGAAGATAACGAACTGATTGCTCAGGAGTTATACAAATACAAACGAGCATACGAAAATAACATACAGCCCTCGATGCACCCAATGATTAGAAGTGCCGAGGCCTGCTACCGCTCAACGGCCAAAGCGGTGGAGTTAGCCGACAAATATGGCAGCCAGCTGCACGTTCTGCACCTGAGCTCGGCACGAGAACTGACACTGTTCGACAGTAAACCTTTAGAACAAAAGAAGATTACAAACGAATTGTGCGTACATCATCTGTGGTTTTCGGATAAGGACTACGCACGACTTGGCAACCGCATAAAGTGGAATCCAGCAATCAAGAGCGAAAACGACCGTCTGGCGCTGCTGGCAGCACTGAAATCGGGCAGAGCCGATGTCATCGGCACCGACCACGCTCCGCACACCGATCAGGAGAAATCGGCTCCCTATCTCGAGTGTCCATCTGGTGGTCCATTTGTTCAACACTCGCTGATAACTATGCTCGAATTGGCTCGTCAGGGCTATCTCACAGCAGAGGAGGTAGTCGAAAAAATGTGCCACGCTCCGGCAAAACTTTTTTCAATTAAGGACAGAGGATACATTAAGGCTGGATACTATGCAGATATAGCCATCGTAGACCCAAATAAACCATACACCGTATCGAAAGAAAATATCTTTAGCAAATGTGGCTGGAGCCCATTGGAAGGCACAACTCTGACAAGTTCGGTTGAAACAACCATCGTAAATGGTCACATTGCATACGATAAAGGCGAATTCGACCTATCGCTCAAAGGAAAAGCATTGGAATTCAATCGCTGAAAAATGCCGCTAAATTTGTAATTGGCAAAAAATTGTGCTAACTTTGCAGCCGATTCGTTGAATCCCAAAGCGGACGTGGCGTAATTGGTAGCCGCGCCAGACTTAGGATCTGGTGCCGTAAGGCGTGGGGGTTCGAGTCCCTTCGTCCGCACATTAACTTATAACAGACAAAACAATGAATATCGTAAGAGAAAATATCGATGAATTGTCGGCACTTATCCGAGTGACCGTAAATACCGAAGATTATGGAAAGGCTGTTGATGCAGCACTTCACAACTATAAGAAAAAAGCAAACATTCCGGGATTCCGTCCTGGTATGGTGCCAATGAGCATTGTTCGCAAGATGTTCGGCAAGAGCGTAGTAGCAGAAGAATCATACCGCGCAGCTACACAACTCTGCTTCAACTATATCAAAGAGAACAACATCAACGCAATCGGCGATGTACTGCCCAGCGAAAAACAACAAGAACTTGATTTCGCAAACCAAACAGAATTTGAATTTGTATTCGAAATCGGTATCGCACCGGAAATCAACCTCTCACTGAGCAAAAAAGATAGCGTGAAACACTATCAAATCGAAATCACAGACGATATGCGCGAAAGCTATAAAGCAAACTTCCGCCGTCGTTTCGGTGAATTGACAGACGTAGAAGTGGTTGAAAAAGACGAAGCAATCACAGGTACACTCGAAAACGAAGAACTCAAGGCAGAAGAGGCTTACGTAGGTCTGGTTAGCTTGAGCGAAGAGGTACGCAATAAGTTCGCAGGTAAGAAATTGGGTGATACAATGGAAGTTAACATCGAAGAAATCTACCCGAGCGAACAACAACGCGCAGCTGTACTCAAGATGAAGAAGGAAGAATTGAAGGATTTGAAACCTGAATTCAACTTGACAATCACTCGCATCCGCCGCTTCGTAGAACCAGAAATCAACGAAGAGTTGATGACTAAGGCATTCCCTGGTGGCGAAGTTAAATCTATGAAGGACTTCGACAAGTTCGTTGATGCTCAAATCTCTGCAGAACTGAACAAAGAGAGCGCAATCCGCTTTGAAATCGACTTC
>JAZOQL010000288.1:0-16789 GCA_045656065.1 Rikenellaceae bacterium
CGAAATCTGTCGCCGTGGGACGTGGCTGCGGGGACGCTCATAGTCGAGCGAGCTGGCGGCGTAGTTACGGATATGTCGGGTGGCACAAATTTTGTTTTCGGTCATCAAATCATCGCTACAAATGAGATGATTGCTTCCGAATTCAGAAAGGCCATCGGCGACATTATATGATATTAGACGAATTTAGTTACAGATTATTTTTCAATTCACTCAGACAGTTATCCCTGCTGCCTCATTCGATAAGGTATCGGGGTTTGGCTCGGTTGGTGAATATAGTTCTTAGAGGCTCGGGATACAGACGCGAGGTTGTACGCAGCAATCTGAGGAGGTCTTTCCCTGCTAAAACCATCGGTGAAATAAGAGATATCGAACGGCTGTTTTATCGAGATTTAGCGGAAACAATAGTAGATATAATCTCAATGAGCGGTATCTCAGAAGAGCAGATACTCGCACAGATGAGCTACTCGAATTACCAGCAGGTCGAGCAGCAGACTCGCGGCAGAACGTGGATTAGTGCGATGTCTCACTACGCTATGTGGGAGTATGTTGCAAATTATGCCCTTCTGACCGACCATCGGGTAGTGGCTGTCTACCACAAATTGAGCAGCCCCGTGTTCGAGCGGCTGATGCAACAGGTGCGTAGCAGGTTTGGCACGCTGCCCGTAGCTTCGGGCGACATTGTGCGCAAAATTGCCCAGGAGTGCAACGGCAACGGCAAACCGATGGTGATTGGAATGGTTGCAGACCAGGTGCCGCCAAACTACAAATTGACACAGTGGTACCGATTTCTGGGGCGAGATACAAAATTCTTCTCAGGAATGGGCAAGTGTGCAGTGAAATACCATCTGCCGGTCTACTTTTTAGATGTGGATAAAGTGAGGCCTGGCTACTATGTCGGAACTTTTGAGCAAATTTATTCGGGTGATGAGCCGATAAGTGCGGACGAGATTACCGAACGATATGTCCGACGACTCGAAAATATGATTCTGCGCAGACCAGAACTTTGGCTATGGTCGCACAGACGTTGGAAATATGATAGAACCCAAATTTGATAAATGAAAAAGGTTACAATCGTAATACTGAATTGGAATGGTGTAAATCACCTGAAGCACTATCTGCCTCAGGTGGTGGAGCACAGCAACTGTGAGTTATGCAAAATAGTGGTAGCCGACAATGGCTCGACTGACGAGTCGTGTGGCTATGTGCGCGAACATTTCCCTGAGGTCGAACTGTGGGAATTTGACCAGAACTATGGTTTTGCGGGTGGATACAACAGAGCCATCGAGCGGGTTGAGACTCCATATACGTTGTTGCTCAATTCAGATGCGGCTCCGAAGGCGGGGTGGATTGAGCCGTTGATTGAAATGGCTGAATCAGATTTGTCCATTGCTGCCATTATGCCGAAGATTCTCTCTGACCGCCAACCCGAGATGTTTGAGTATGCCGGAGCTGCCGGTGGTTACATCGACTCGTTGGGCTATCCCTTCTGCCGAGGACGAATTATGTCCACCGTGGAAAAGGATTGCGGGCAGTATGATACACCCTGCAGGGTATTCTGGGCTACGGGCGCAGCGCTGTTTGTGCGCACCGACCTCTATCGCGCAGTGGGGGGACTCGATGCTGATTTCTTCGCGCATATGGAGGAGATTGACCTCTGTTGGCGATTGCAACTTGCTGGTTATCAGGTGTGGGTTAATCCCTTATCGACGGTCTATCATTTAGGCGGGGGCACTCTGAATGAGGGCTCGCCGAGGAAAACGATGCTCAACCACAGAAACAATCTTGCGATGCTGTACAAGAATCTCAAAGGTTCGCAGCGCAATTTCATTATATTTGTGCGAATGATGCTTGATGGAGTGACGGGACTGATGTACCTCGTTCAGCGGAAAAATGAGCATTTCAAAAGTGTGATTGAGGCTCACCGCCAATTCCGAGCTATGATTCCCTCGCTGAAAATCAAACGTCAGCAGATTCAGTCTGCGCGAAAGGCTGCTCCCGTCGGAGTATTTCGTGGCTCGATTATTCTGAGATACATCTTCGGCGGAAAAATTTTTCCTAAAAATATCGGATAGAGAAGATACGTACCTGCTCATTGGAAAAAAATAACGGCTCACATTTTCGTGGGCCGTATTATTTATCTGTTGCACAAGTTTTTGTAGTCGCAGAGTTCACATCTTTTTATTTTGTCCGTAGGCTCGAATCTCTTTTCCACGTCCAACATCGGCTTGAATATCGCACTCGACAGATTGTCAATAAATTCGCTGTTCAATTTCGAGTCGATGTAGTGAACCGTAGATTTCTGAATGGCAATCTCTGAACGATGATTCTGACCATTCATTTTGGATATCTGGTAGACTTCGGGTTGAACCTGTTGTTTCAAGTCGTGGCTTATCAGAAGCGAATACAACACAACCTGAAATGCAGCACTCGAATCGTGTTCGCCGCTGAAGAGCTCCTCTACCGAGCCAAACGACAATTTTCGCTCGCCCGTTTTATAGTCGATGACTCTCAGGCGTCCGTCGGCAAGCGCGTCGAGCCTGTCTACAATGCCTCGGAACTTGATTACTCCGACCTCGGGAATATCGAGTGTCAGATTATCGACCCTGTGTTCTACGGCCTTGACTGCAAACGCGGCTCGCGAAACATCATAGGGCAATATGTTCTTGTTCAGATAGCTTACTGCGATATCTCTGACCACTATTATATCACCTCCAGCACCATCGAGTTGAGCCTGAGTGTCACCCAAGATATGTTTGGCTACGGCTCGATTTACGGCATCAACGACCTTTTCTGTGCCTATCAATGAGCCTATTTGAGATTGTTGGTCGTCAAAGGGCAACTTTGATATAGGTCTGTACAAATACTCCATTGATGAGTGGATTATATTTCCGAATACTCGATTGTCCACCTCGTCATCGAAATCCTCCTGTCCCGATTTCAACTGTTTGACATAGCTCAGATAGAACTTGTATGGGCAGGTGATGTATGTATTCAGAGCCGATGGTGAGAAACTCATCTTACGCAACTCGTCTACCATCTCGCCACTCTTTGTGGCAGAGGCCGTGCGCTGGTCGCACAACGAAATGTTGAGCACCATATTGAGATGGGTGATTTTGTGCCACGAATCCTCAAAAATCAGTTGGCTGATATATCTGCTTCGTTCGCCCGTACGACGGTCGTCGGCTTTGGCGCAGTAGACCATATCTACGCGCGAGGCTCGTTGCAGCAGTCGGTAGAAGTAATAGGCATAGACTCCCTCGTGATGGCCGGCAGTAGGCAGTCCATAGGTCTCAAGCAATGAGTATGGAATCAGCATATTGCCATTGGACAGGTTGCCCGGAAACGAATCGTCGTTCATCGAGAGAATCAGCACGTTGTCGAAGTCCAGATTTCGAGTCTCGAGAATCCCCATTATCTGCACTCCGCTTGTCGAGTCGCTCTTGAACGGCACGCTCGAGCCTCGCAACATCGAGAGTATGAGTGATATATACAGTTTGCGGTCGATGTTTTTTTCGATTCCCCTAATTGAATTCCTCAGTTTATAGAGACAGTCGACAATGTTGCTAAGCACCTCTGAGCCTAACAGGTCGGATTGATTGTTGTTGCCTATAATGCACAGTATGTCAATGATATAGTCGGTCAGTTGGTCGATGGACTCAGCTTGTCGGAATATGCTTTCGGTTATTTGTGAGCCGCAGAGCGAGTCTGACTCAATCATCATTTTTCGCTTTTCATACAGCTCTTTGAGCAGCACCTCAGCCACTCCGTCGCTGCATTTGTTCACCAGAGGATTGTTCAAAATGCCCTTGACATCTTTATGGTAGAATTTGTTTGTGCGGCTGCGCAGTTGCAGGGTCAGCAGTCGCTCGACAAGGGCATATTCGGTGGTGGCACGCAGAGGATAGCCCATCGTTACATTCACCTTCTCGACGCAATCGGGTATGGAATTCAGCACCGGCAACAACAGCGATTCATCGGTCAGAACTATGGCCGTACGACGATTCTCGAGTTGTTCGTTCTTGTGCAGTTCTTCCAAGAAGGTATTGACATATTTACACTGAAGCGAATCGGTCGGAGCCGATACTACCTGCATCGTTTTCGGCTTGTGGAAATTGTCTCGTGGCGGCGCAAACACGCTTGTCGGATAGCGTTTTATGTTCTCGCGCAGAAACAGACCCGCCTCCTGAACATCGCTTTTTACATAGTAGTTGTCATAGTCCCAGAAAAATAGAGCTCCCTGGTTTTTCAGATAGTCGAACAATATCTTTTCGCTGGTGCTCAGTGCATTAAAGCCTATGATTATGAATTGCTCGTCAAGGTCTACCTCGCCGCGTTTTACCGCCTCGGCTACCTGTCGATAGACCATTCCTGAGTAGGACAACCCACAGTCGCTCAGCGATTTGCGGAAATTGGTATAGATTTCGTACAGTAAGTTCCAGATGGATACGAATCGACTCTTTTCTACTGATTGTTTCCCAGCTATGTCTATCCCGAGGAAGAATCTCTTTATGATTTCGCGTTGTCGTTCGTCGAGGTATGAGTTGTCGGCATCAATCTCCTTGAGGTCAGATATGTTGCAGAACAACATCTTGGCATCGACCATATACTTATCGACCATATCAAAGCTGGCCAATAGTTTTTCGCCCCAGGCATAGAATCGGTCGAACGGCTCGAGTGTTAGCACCTTGCTTTTGATGACCGCCTCGGCATAGACTTCGTATAGTTTTGCTATGGCAACGATATGGTCACACAACTCCAGACCCGAAATCTTGTACATCAGTCGGTCTATGGTTGTGTATTCAGGTTCCCAAATCGGGCGATTGATAATTGACTTTAATTCGTTACTGAAGAATCGAGCTGCGCGCTGTCCTGAGAAAAGAATTGTCTTATTGCTCAATTCTGTTCCGAAGTTATTCAGCAACCAGGGTGCTGTCTCTCCGAGAAACGTAGCCATTGATTGCTATTTTTTTGGGTCGAGTGGTACGATGTTTTTTGCCGAATTGAGCGTATTGGACACTCTGAGATATTTGGGCGCACCCATATAGAATACGTTAGATGCTCCTGCGGCATCAATTTCGAGTCGTTCATCAGAGTTGACTATAACTTCAGCTCCGGCCGAGGCCTTGACCCACGCTGCGATGCACTCGAACTTGCTTGAGCGAACTTCCGAGTGAATTGCTGTAATGCTCAGATAGTCAGCCTCTCCGTACAGGTCGGCGCTGGAATTTCCTGTGGCTCTGAGCATCATATCTCCGACGCTTCCGTTGAATTTGAGGTATGCTCCTGAGTTCAGTTTGATGTCTAACATTTCAAATGTTGTGTTCTCTTCAAAGGCGACGTTCGATGCCATTGCAACCAATTCCTCCAACTCTTTGTAGTAGATGGTTATATCGGCACTCGCATTTTTGCTCGAGCCTCGGAGGTTGATGTACAATTTGCCTTTTTTTACTCCCCAATCCAACTTGTCTGAGCCTATGCCGTTGAGTTTCAGGTCGAATGAATTTTTCGAGCTGCGCACAAACTTCACATTCATACTTCCCGACAACTCGACCTTGCTGAACGCAGGCAACTCTCTCGATACAATTTTTTCTTGAGCGAACATCATCACAGGCATTACCAATGCCACCACCAAACATAAAAATTTTTTCATTGTCACTTACTAATTAATCGATTCTGATAGACTGCAAATATAGCAAAAATATTTTGTAAAAATTTACTCGTTATAGATGTTATTCAAAATTTGATTAAATTTGCGACTTCAATTAAACAAACTTAAGAGAATGATAGGAATTGCTACCGTATTGCTGTTGGGCGTAGCTCTGAGTCTGGATACCTTTGCTGTTTCGCTCACAATCGGAGTGTGTTGTTGCTCGACTCCGTTCCAGCGCAGAAGATTTCTGATTTTGATGGGATTATTCCACATCGCATTCACGCTTCTCGGTTGGATTTGCGGTAGCGGTGTCCATAAAATAATCGAAACTTTTGACCATTGGATTGCATTCGGCGTGCTCGCATTTCTGGGTGTAAAGATGATTTATGAATCGTTTTCTTCAGACGAGGAGGACTCTCGCGCAGTATCGCTGGCTCTGAGAAATACCCTGTTGTTGTGTGTGGCAAATAGCATTGATGCGCTGGCTACGGGATTTTCGCTCTCGATGCAGACGGTCTCAATAGGTATAGTTTGGGCTGCGGTAATTATCGGCATTTCGGCTTTTGTCATTTCGGCTGCCGGAATAAAGTTGGGCTACTTCTTCAGCAGTAAGCTGGGCTCGAAGGCTCAGGTGCTCGGTGGGGTGATTTTGATAGTTATCGGCGGTAGAATATTGTTAGAACATTTAATGTAATGACTTACGAAGAAACTTTAGATTTTTTATTTTCGTCGTTGCCAATGTTTCAGCGAATTGGGGCTGCGGCATACAAGGCGAATCTCGATAACACCGAAGCTCTGGACTTACACTTCGGACACCAGCACCGAAATTACCACACAATTCACGTAGCAGGAACCAATGGCAAAGGCTCTACGTCGCATATGTTGGCGTCGATTCTGCAGGAGCAGGGCTACCGCGTGGGGCTGTACACCTCGCCGCACCTGAAGGATTTTCGTGAGAGAATAAAGATAAATGGCGAAATGATTCCGCGCGAGTCGGTGGTGGACTTCGTGGAGCAAAACCGACCGCTGATTGAGCAGTTGCGCCCCTCGTTCTTCGAAATGACCGTTGCTATGGCATTTGATTATTTCGCTCGTCAAAAGGTGGATATCGCCGTAATTGAAGTGGGTATGGGTGGTCGTTTGGATTCGACAAATATCATTACTCCTCTGGCGAGTGTGATTACAAATATATCGTTCGACCATACTCAGTTCCTGGGCGAAACGCTGCCGGCGATTGCCGGTGAAAAGGCGGGGATTATCAAACCGTCGGTGCCGGTTGTAATCGGCGAGCGTGATGCTCAAACCGAGTCGGTGTTTGAATCAAAGGCAGCAGAACAAAATTCGCCAATCACCTTTGCATCAGATGTGTACAAATGCACCTCGGCTGTTGAAACAGACAATGGACAGCGACTCGCCTTTGCTACTGCCGAGGGCGAATTGGTGGTGGATTGCGACTTGGCGGGCGACTGTCAACGACTGAACGTAGCTACGGTGCTGACCACAGTCGAGCAGCTCAACAGAGGCGGAGTGCTGAAAATAGACAATAAATCGGTAATCAACGGCATAGCACACGCTGCCGAGCAGACAGGGCTTATGGGTCGTTGGCAGATTCTGAATCGTGCTCCGCTTACGGTCTGCGATACGGGACACAACGTGGGCGGTATGGCGCTGGTGGGCAGACAGATAACCCGCCAAAAATACAATCGTCTGTGGGTAGTCTTTGGCGTAGTCGAGGATAAAGACCTGGAGGCTGAATTGCCATTTTTGCCGCGCGAGGGCTACTACTACTTCACAAACGCGTCGGTCAAGCGAGCAATGCCGGCAGATGAACTGACCCGCAAGGCTACGGCAGCAGGTCTGCGTGGCGAGTCTGTCCCCGAAGGTGTGGCTGAGGCGCTGCGTCGAGCTAAGGCTAATGCCCAGCCCGACGATATGATTTACATCGGTGGCAGTACGTTTATCGTAGCCGATGTGCCCGAATTGTAGCAGTTATTCCTCAAAAAAACGCTCGTCGAAGTTAATCAGATATAGTTGCTCGGTAGCTCGGGTCAACGCAGTGTACAACCACCTCATCAGGTCGGTTGAGATTTCCTCGTCGCCGAACAACATCTTATCCACAAATACACAGGGCCATTGTCCACCTTGAGCCTTGTGGCACGTTACCGAATAGGCAAACTTCACCTGCAGGGCGTTGTAGTGTGCATCTTCGCGAATAGCCTTATAGCGTTTGCTCTTGGCGGTGATGTGGGCGTAGTCCTCTTCGATTGCGAAAAAGAGCGAGCGCGATTGGTCTTGGGTCAGCGATGGCGATTCGCTGTGCAGTGTGTCGAGTATTATCTTGCAGTCGAGCTCATAATCGTCATAGTCGGGAAAGGTCAGCGTAACGTCTGCGAATCTGAATCCGAACTGCTCCTCATATCGTCTGATGCGCTTGACTCGAGCAATATCGCCATTGGCAATAAATTCCAGCTCGGTGTCAGGATCATTTTCAACATAGTGGTAGTTGTTCTTCACAATCATCAGCATATCACCAGATGAAACCTCCTCTTCGCGCTGGAGAATGTGGTTGCGTATTGCCTGGTTGAATCGGTTAGCTCGGCGGTTTGAGCGGGTAATCACAATCACCCCGTCTGCTCCCCATTTCGAATAGGCATCTTCGAGACACTCGTTCAGTTCGTGTCCCTCGACAGCCTTAATCTGCGGCAGGGTGAGTCGGAACATCGGAATGTCCTGAATGCCCGCCTCAATCATACAGCGCACAAGTGTAGCATTGAACAATATCCCCGAATCGCCCTCCTGTCTCACAACCTCGGTCATCGTGCCGTAGCAGACATCTCCGTAGTAGCCCATAGTCACAGGGTCGAGCGCCGGACTCGAATCAAGACCTACGGGAGGCAGCTGAGCCTGGTCGCCCACAAGAATCAGTCGGCAATCGACTCCGCTATTGATATATTTTATCAAATCGTCGAGCAAACAACCGCTGCCGAACATTCTGTTTTCACCTGATGCGTTCGATAACATCGACGCTTCATCGACAATGAATATTGTGTTTTTATGTCGATTGGGGCTTAAATCGAAGCGAGAATCATCGCCTTCGAATTTTTTTTGTCGATAAATTTTTTTGTGAATGGTCAGCGCCTGAGATTCGGCGTGCTGACTCAGCACTTTCGCAGCTCGTCCTGTTGGTGCCATTAAAATAGTGTTGATTTTCAGGTGTTTAAGCGTGCGCACTAAGGCTCCGAGCAGCGTGGTTTTGCCCGTTCCGGCGTATCCGTTCAAGATGAAAATGCCCCCAACCGAAGATTCACAAATGAACTCGGATAAAGATTCTATTAATTTTTTTTGGTCAAAAGTTGTTTCAAAACCAAATTCGTTGTAAATTTGGGTCGAAATATGTTTCGAAATCATAGTAACCTCTGTTTCATTTTTAGAGTACAAACTTAATTAAAAAAATAATGAAAAAAGCATTAAAAATTATTTTGCCTCTCGCAATTTTGGGATTTGCATATATGCTCTATGATGGCATTATGGCTCCAGAACGCTTTTCTAAAGAACGTCAGGCTCGCGAAGCTGAAGTCGTTCAACGACTTAAAGACATTCGTTCTGCACAACAAGCATTCAAACGTGTTCACCAACGTTATGTTGCAAGTTTTGACACTTTGATCGCTTTCGTATTGAACGACTCGCTGACTTATGAACGTGCAATTGGTTCTGATGACGACTCATTGGCAGTTGCTCAAGGTAAGGTTACCCGCGAAAAATTTAAAGTAGCTGTTAAAGATACTGCTTTCGTGGTTGTTAACTCTAAAGATAAAGCCTTGAGAGAACGTAAACTCACTGACGAAGAAATTATGAATTTGCGTTACATTCCGTTCTCTAACAATACAGAGTTCATTATGGACGCAGCTTTCTTGACTACAGAATCTCAAGTCGTTATCCCTGTGTTTGAGGCTAAGGCTCCGTATATCACTTTCCTCGATACAATCAAATATCGTCAAGATGTTATCAATCTGCTCGACGACCGCAAGAGAACCGAACGTTATAAAGGTCTGAAAGTGGGTTCGTTGACTGAATCAACAAATGACGCAGGTAACTGGGAATAATAATGGAATCTGTTTATTCATCTGAGAATAAGCCAAAATACAAATCAATGAAAACGTCTGTTCTGTTTGAGGAGAATAGACGTTTTTTTGCTAAGTTAACGGACTCGGGCGTGCTGCTCGATGTTGTCAAACTATCTGACAATGAGCCTTGTGCAGAGAGGTATGACTCGATTGTTGTGTCGACTCCTCTGGCGACGGCTGTGCCCGAGCAGCTGTTCGATTATGCCAACCGAAGGGCATTTCTCGAGGCTGCGGGGATATACCCCTCAGCAGAGCACGAGGTGTTTGTCTCCTCGGCCGTAGATGGCGTGGTGACCGTGATGGCTGTGAATGGCGAGTGTGCCGAGTGGTTGAGAGAGTTGAAGGTGTCGAGATACCATCTGTTGCAGATGAACTTGTTGCGCGCCAGGGCTAAGCAATTTCGGTCGGGCAGGGTGTTGATGCTGAACATCAGTGCCGAGTCGTTGGCTGTGACGCTGCACATCGACGGCAAACTTTCTATTGCCGAAATATTCCCTGTGGCTAACCACGACGAGACTCTGTTTATTGTGAAATCTCTTGAACAGCAGTGGCTTGCCGATGGAGGTCAAATCCGAATCTGGGGCGTAGGCTCAGAACAGTGCTATGAATATCTAAGCCAATTCGTTGAGAATATTGCTCTCGATAGATTGGATAATGTTAATACGAGTGAATATAATAATCTGATTATCTGTAATATATGAGAATTATCAGTGGTAAATGCCGAGGTCGTACCATTGTGCCGCCTAAGAAGTTGAAGGCTCGTCCTACGACCGACTTCGCAAAGGAGAATCTGTTCAATATTTTGGGCAACCGTTACGATTTCAGTGAAATGGACGTGCTGGATTTGTTCTCGGGTACGGGGTCGATAAGCTATGAGT
The DNA here is from genome assembly GCA_045656065.1 of Rikenellaceae bacterium. GTDB lineage: Bacteria > Bacteroidota > Bacteroidia > Bacteroidales > Rikenellaceae > CAJGBR01. The sequence continues at coordinate 10,653 of JAZOQL010000288.1, forward strand.
TTGCTTCGCGCGGAGCAAAATCCGTAACCTCGGTCGAGATTAATGCGCTGCACCATTCGTTCATCGCAGAGACTGCGCGTAAATTGCAACTTAATCAGATTCACGCCGTTAATGCCAATGTGCATCTCTATCTCAAATCGTGTCGCCGAAAGTTCGATATCATATTTGCCGATGCTCCGTATGATATGCCCGGTATTGCGGAGTTGCCACAGCAGATTTTTGATGCCGATGTGTTGAAAGAGGGCGGGCTGCTTATTTTTGAGCACTCCTCGTCGTACAACTTCTGGGAGCACCCAAACTTCTGTGAAATAAGAACTTACGGCAGCGTTAACTTTTCCATCTTCAAACTCTTTGGCCAGGAACAGCTCGAGGAGGAGAGTGATGACGAATAGTTACATAACCTCGAAAATCTTGCCCAACGCTACGAACCAAAGGTAGCCACGAACATCGGTATAACCCATCTCTCGCAGAGAATCCATATAATCGGAAATTTTCTGCGAGTATTTTTTGAGCAAAAGCTGCGAACCGAATTTATAATCAATCACGATTGCGCGATTATCCCTAATCATCACTCGGTCAGGGCGTTGCAGTATTTTGCTGCGGGGGTTGATGATGTTGACCTCAGACTTTATTGTGCTCCACTGGTCTGAGAACCATTCGCGAGCTGTCGGGTCGCTCAACGCCTGAGTGAGCATCTCTTTAATCACAACTGCATCTCTGTCCGAAATTTTGTTCTGATTGACAAAATCCTCAATCGTCTTGTCCAATTCCGAATAGTGGCCTGTCTTCTCGAGCAGCGAGTGCATCAGTTTGCCGTAGTATCGAGGCGTATGTCCAACTCCATTCTCATCTAAAAGATACTCCGAGGTCAGACTGATATTCACCTTCTTCTCCGAATCGGTTGTCGGGTAGTTGTCTATATTTAATTTTGCAATCTTCTTTTCGTCAGATTCTGAATCGGAATCGCTCTGGGCCGAGTATTTGTCGCCAAATTCGTAGATTACACAATTATTATCCTTGACATTGATTCTTCCCTCAAGCGAGCCAATCGCTACCCCCTGATCGTCGAGCCTGAACGCCTGTGTGACATACGAGGATATCTTCTTTTTATCGCTATCGGTTGGTAAAATCACATACAGTTCGAACTCGGCACGTGTTATTGCTACGTAGAGCAGATTCAGGTTGTCGATGTAGCTGCTCACCACTTCGCGGTAGTAATCCTCTGAGTAGTAGGATTGTGACAATGCCGAGGTGAATGATACAGGTACATTACCCAAGTTGCGAGCCGAAGTGTCATCGGCCTGACACCACACTATGGAATTGGCTTTGGGCATCATTGGCCAATCGCAAAACGGTATGATTACTGCCTTGTATTGCAGCCCTTTGGCTTTGTGGATTGTCAAAATGTTTATGGCATTTTGTTCTCCTGAGATGGTGATGGAGAGTTTGTCGCAGTTGTCAGCCCACCACTTCAGAAACTCGGCGGTATCGGGTGTGTTGCGAGCCGAAAATCCGATTACATTGTCGTGCAGCGCCTGAATATAGGGTATGTGTTGTGGCTGAGTCAGCTCGGCAACTGCGCCTATTATTGTATCGATTGCCTTTATCGGAGTCATTCGTCGCAGTTGTGTGAATAGCTTCTCGCACTGCTCTTCGCTGAATTTCGAGAATTCGTAAAAAATTTCGCGGCTCACCAGGTCATCTGAGTTGTTCATATAGCTCAGTGCTGCGATTACGAACTTGACGGCGGCAGAGTGTCTCAACAGCAGAGCCTCTTGTGTGACTATGTCATATACGTATGGCGATTCGGGGTGTTGAGATTTGTACTCGAGCAATGCTGTGGCTACCTCATTGGCCTCGTCATTTTTGCGCACAAGTATCGCTATCTGCGATGCTCGGATTCCTCGTCGCTGAGCATCTTCAATACATTCGATGGTGTGTGCTATGCCATTTTCCTCCAGCTCTGCATCTCGGCAGTAGACCGATACGTAGCCTTTGCCCTTAGCTTTATGTGAGGGTAACTGCTGCTCGAATCCAGCATAGGCATTATTGGTTATGTCAGTCAACTCCGCACACAGCGGTTGGGGTATTGCTCCCTGTTGGCAAGCCTCGCTGAGCATCGTGTTTAGCGTGGAATTTACTCCATTACTATCTTTCAGATTGCTGCCAATCAGTTCATTATTGAATTTTATTACGATGTCTTCGCTGCGGAAATTCTCCTTCAGCGGCTCGGAGATGGTGTCGAATTGCTGTTCGACCTGATTTGCCAGCAGGCTCCAGTCGCCCCCTCGCCACCTGTAGATGGACTGCTTGACGTCGCCCACAAGCAGCACGTTGCATTGGTCGCTCTGTGATACGGCATTTGAAATCAGCGGTTTGAAGTTGCGCCACTGTTCAGCCGAGGTGTCCTGAAATTCATCTAACATATAGTCAGTGAAGGTATTACCCGTCTTTTCATAGATGAACGGTGCATCGTTATTGTTGACCAATCCTTCGACAATTTTGTTGGTGTCGGCAATGGGCAGCACTGCGTTTTCCTGACAGTAGCGGTCGAGCATATCTCTGATGTCCGGCAGTACGGCAAAGGTGCGATAGTTTTGTCGGACAACCTTCAGAGTCTGTTCTAACTTGATTAGCAGTTTGTTCTCGTCTAAAATATTCAGCATTTGCGTCTGCCACTGACCTGTCATCGACTCGACTACGGATTTGTGGGGCGAATCTTTTTTTGTCCAATTCTCGCCCGAGGTCACCGTTGTAACCACTGCGGGTGACGGAGCCGAACATATCCCTTGCGACATCTTGCAGAAGAAGTTCATAAAGCCGGTGGCTCCGCGATAGAAGTCGGTTGGGGGAGTTATACCCTTGCTGCGAATATCCTCAAGCAGCTCCGAGGCTAAACCTTGAAGTTTTGATTTCTGCGCAGTAACTTGCGATTCCAGCTCTTTGATGCTCGCCTTGATTATGCCCTTGGTCAGCTTAGCAGTGTTTGATTCGAACCCGTTCTGTTTGAATAGCTGTTCGCCTAACTTTATGAACTCCGAGCGGGGATTCCACCCTTTGTTGTCGGCGATTCGCTCTTCGATGTACTCTGACAGCCAATTTTTGAAATCAGCATTCTTTTCGGTCTCGTCAAAGAGAATGTCAACGGCACGTTCTATGACTTGTTTGCTCTGCAGTTCGAGTGTGTAGTTTATGTCCTGCCCGAGTTCGTGGGTGAACGAGCGAATTATTCGCTGGAAAAACTTGTCAATGGTCAATACCGTAAAATGGGTGTAGTCGTGCAGAATCTTTGTTAGCACGATTTTTGCTCGGCGCGCTGCCTCGCGAATGGGGATATTCAGATTAGCGCAGACCTTTTTCGAAAATTCCGACTCTCGACATTCAGCGAGTTTTGCCAACTCCTCGATAATTCGGCGCTTCATCTCCTCGGTAGCCTTGTTCGTGAAGGTTACGGCCAGAATGTGTCTGTATTTTTCGGGGCGGGGAGTGTTTTCGCTCAGCACGCGAGTTACATATTCAAGTGTCAGGCGGAAAGTCTTTCCCGAACCTGCTGATGCTTTGATGATTTGAACTTTACCCATTTTTCGATTACCTGTTTTCCAATGCCCAAAGATACGATTTTTTTGTCTGATGGGCTACTTGAAATCGCCGTTTTTTGTTGCGAGTTTCTATTATAATTATACTCACGTTCGAAATGAAAAAAAGCAATCCCTTGTGTGAGATTGCCTTTGTCTGATAAATATGTTTTGAATTATTTATTTGTCATAATATTCAGAATCATACGGTCAGTCTCCTGCATACCCTTCGAGCCAATCTTGGTCAGGTTGAGAATCGACTTGTCTACGTCACAGTCTACGATGCCCTCGTACTCGGTTACGCAGTGTTGCTCCATAGCCATCGTTGCTGCCATAACAGCCGTAGATACCGAACTCGAAAGTTTCAGCGCACAACTTGGCTTTGCTCCGTCGCAAATCATTCCCGTGAGCGTAGCTACCATATTCTTCACCGCCATCGCTACCTCGTTGTAGCCGCCGCCCATCAGGTAGGTCACGCCACAACTCGAACCCGTTGATGCTACTACACAACCACACAGAGCAGAGAGTCTGCCCAGACTTTGTTTGATATAGATAACCGTGAGATGAGACAATATCAGTGCACGAATAAGTTGTTCTTCAGTTGCATTGTTATTTTCCGCAAAAACCACGACGGGTAGCGTTGAAACAATACCCTGATTTCCGCTACCTGAGTTGCTCATTACGGGCATTTTTGCTCCGCCCATACGCGCATCACAGGCTGCCGATGTGTAGTATATCATATTCGATAATATCGTGTCGCCCAAGACATTGTGACTATATTGGCTATCTCTCACCACTCGACCCAGACAGTGTCCCCATTCGCCCTGCAACGACTCGTCAGCCACGGCCTTGTTCAATCTGCGAGCCTCGAGTATGAAACTCAGCTCATCGAGTGGGCTCTCCGTAGCAAACTCCCAAACCTTTTGCAGCGTTAATTCTACGCTCGGGCGCTCCGTAGCCTCGGTTACAGGTTTGCGATTATCTGTCAGTATCTTGCCATTTTTGATTACGTATGTGAAGTTGGTGTGTGCACCCGAGATTACTGCCGATGCACTCTGCTCGCCTGAGGATACCTTCGCCTCAATGTACAGTGTCTCGCAATTACCATTCTTCAGTCCCACATTGATGCGACCCTCTTCAATCATCTGTCGACCCTTCTCCACAGATTCGGGCGTAACATCTTTGAGAACTTCAAGCTGATATTCGCTCTTGCCCACGATTGCTCCCAGCGCAATGGCGATAGGCAGCCCAATCATATCTGTTCCGGGGATTCCCACGCCCATTGCATTTTTCAGCACATTCGGACTCAGAAATACCTCTATTTTTTTGGGCTGACAACCGAGTGTTTCCACCGCCTTTGCAGTACAAAGTGACACTGCTGCCGGTTCGGTACAACCCATTGCCGGTACAACTTCGCGATTAATCAGCTCTATAATTTCTTTACGACTCTCTTGAGATAACATAATTGCATCTATGTTTTTTAATGTCAAATAATCGCCCAAAGTTACGACTTTTCTGCGAGATTATAAACACTCTTTCCCACTAATTTTTCGTTGAGCTACAATGTGATAAAACTAAGCCCGACTCTGTTATCGGGTCGGGCTTAGTCTTATGTGGTATAATGACTTACAGCGCTTCAGAAACATTGATGATGTAGTCGCCCATACGTTCCATCTCCGAGATTACGTCAATGTAGTATGCGCTGCTCTGGTAGTCGGTTTCGTTCTTTTCAATCTTCAGAATCTCCTCCTCGCGCAACATATTTCTCAACTCGTTAATCTCGCTTTCGCAGTCGGTTGCTCGGCGCAGTTCGACCTGACCTGCAGGTTTGGCAATGATATTATCTATCATAATCCCGTAGGCCTTATCTACTACGGAATGGAGCGAATCAATACGTTCTAACTGTTTGTCGGTGAATTTCTTGTGGTGGATATTTCGGCGAGCGATAATTCTGCTGATAGCCTCTCCCGAGTCGCCTAAACTTTCCAATTCGCCAATAATCTTGTACATTGCTCGGAGGTTTGAGTTTGTATCCTCGCTGATGCTGTCTGTTGGAATCTCATTCAGAAAACTTGCGATTTCGAATTGTATTCTGTCAGCCAACTCCTCATATTCGATAAGTTTTTTGCGATGCTTTTCAAACTCCTCTTCGGTCGCAGCGTGGATTGCCGACTTGATGAGCTGGAATCCCTTGCGCGAGGTTTCGGCAAAGTGTATGATTTCGTTGTGAGCCTGACTTACTGCCAATTCAGCGGTGCCGATAGGACCTGCGTTGATATATTTCAACTTGAATGTTTCTTCACTGACTTCGGGTTTAACCTTGATAGCAGATGTGACAATCTTCACAATCAGGGGGGTGAAACCGACCAGCAGGCAGGTGTTGATTGTATTGAACAGTGTGTGCAACATTGAGACTCCGTAGAGGGCTGCGGTTGAGTCGTCTGAGCCTGCGACCATTGTCCCGTTATAGACGATTTGGGTCGGGTTGGGGTAGCCTAACCAGGTGATGATTTCGCCTACAAGTGAGAGGAACGGCTTGAAGAGTATCAGTGCCCAGATTAC
>JAZOQL010000289.1:0-1521 GCA_045656065.1 Rikenellaceae bacterium
CCTCAAGTTCTCCGATTACGATTCTCGAAAATGTAGTCTTACCCTCGCCGTTTCTACCCACAAGCGCAATCTTCTCGCCTTTGGTCAGCGTTATATCTGCACCCGAAAAGACGTGTTTCTGCCCAAATGATTTACCCACGCCCTTCGATTCGAAGACAATCTGTCCCGAACGCGGAGCAGGTGGAAATTTAATGTTCAGTGCCGAAAGATCCTCTTCGTCTATTTTTATTCGGTCTAACTTTTCGAGCTGCTTTATTCGCGCCTGCACCTGATTGGCCTTCGTAGCCTTATATCTGAATCGCTCGATGAACTCCTCATTTTTCTCAATCATCTTCTGCTGATTCTCAAAGGCTGCCAGCTGTTGAGTGCGACGTTCTGCTCTCAGCACGACATATTTGCTATAAGGCACTTTGTAATCATAGGCGTGTCCCAGCAGCAACTCAACCGTACGATTGGTTACATTATCCAGAAATGCGCGGTCGTGCGAGATAAGCACCACAGCTCCGTAATAATCCTTCAGGTAATCCTCCAGCCACTGGATACTCTCGATATCGAGGTGGTTCGTCGGCTCGTCGAGCAACAATACAGATGGTCTGCGCAAGAGAATTTTTGATAACTCGATGCGCATTCTCCAGCCACCGCTGAACTCGGAGGTAGCACGCCCAAAATCCGAACGCTCAAAACCGAGTCCCAGCAGAGTCTTTTCGATATCTGCATCTCGTGTATCCCCACCCAAGAAGTGATACCTGTCGGTAGCGGCCGTCAAATCGTGAATGAGTTTCAAATATGATTCGCTTTCAAAGTCATCACGGTCTGCCAACTGCGCACTGTAATCGGCAATCTGTCGCTCAAGCTCTATCACCTCAGAGAATGCACTCGCAGCCTCATCAAACAGCGTAGTCGAGTCTGTAACCTTCATCGTCTGAGGAAGATAACCTATCGTACAATCGCCACTACGGGCAATAGACCCCGCCGTTGGCTGCTGCATTCCGCACAGAATCTTCATCAGTGTAGATTTTCCTGCGCCATTCTTTCCGACAAGACCGATTCGGTCGCGGTCATTAATCGGAAACGAAATGTCCTTGAGCAAATCGAATCCACCAAACGAAACTGTCAGATTATCAACTGATATCATTCTATATATTAAGCCTTTAACAGAGTTTCAATCATTGCTTTCGGGTCTTCGGCAGAGAATACTGCATTTCCTGCGACCAGCACATCGGCTCCGGCCTCAAAAAGAGCAGCTGCATTTCCAGCCCCTACTCCGCCATCGACCTGAATCAGCGCATTCGAGCCCTTTTCTCTGAGCATCTGTTTGAGTCTGCGGATTTTATCCAACGAAGTCTCGATAAACTTTTGTCCGCCGAAACCCGGATTAACCGACATAATCAGAAACATATCCGCCATTGCCGCAACCTCTTCTACCATACAAATCGGTGTATGAGGATTCAGAGCTACGCCAGCCTTCATTCCCAACGATTGGATATTCTGAATTGTGCGGTGCAGGTGAGTGCAAGCCTC
>JAZOQL010000290.1:0-1105 GCA_045656065.1 Rikenellaceae bacterium
AGGCACGTAACTTCGATGCGTCGCATCCGCAGTTCAGACAGCAGACTGGCGGCTTCGGCAGAAGCGACAACGAGAGCATCTACGCTCTTGCTCTGGGCTACAACGTCGTGACTGACGGAAGCGGGTACTACAACGTCATTGACAGGAAGGCATTGGTCTTCAGGAAGGATTGAGATGGCAAAGGAATACAAGGAACCGCATCTTGACAAAAGCGGTGCAAAGGCGCTCTATAAGGTGCTGACCGAGGCGAACAACGCGGTCACAAAGAAGAAGAAAAAGGCGGATAGCAAAAAGAAGAAATAACCGTGCAGAAGCACTTGCGAGGTTATTATGGGAAAACCGAAATATGAAAAGTGGTTGGAGAAAGAGAACCTGATTCGCTTACAAGGTTGGGCGAGGGATGGTCTGACCGAAGATGAGATTGCCCACAATATGGGTATCACCAGAAAGACCCTATGGGAATGGAAGCAGAACCCTGAACTGAGTGACATAAGTAACGCCTTAAAACAGGGCAAGGAGGTCGTGGACTACATCGTCGAAAACGCGCTGATGAAAAATGCGCTGAACGGCAACGTGGTTGCTCAGATTTTCTGGCTGAAGAACAGGCGTCCCGACAAGTGGAGAGACAAGGTCGAGCACGAGATACACGACGATAATCTGGAGAATGCGGAGAACGTGCTTGTGCGGATGAGAGAGGCGGCACAGGAAGATGCAAGAACTGTATCTGACTCCGAAACAGGCTGAATACATCCGAGAGGCGCATCACAGATGGAACTTCGCGATAGGGGCGGTTCGTTCAGGAAAGAGCCGAATAGCACTCCAGTACATCATCCCGCAAGGGTTGGTCGAGAGGAGAGGCTTGAAGGGTCTGAACTTCATATTAGGGGCTTCGTACGGGAATATCGTCCGAAACGTCATCGAACCGATGGCGGAGATATGGGGCGGGAGTCTCGTCAAGTATAAGAAGTCGAGCGGCACGGCAGAGGTTTTCGGTGAACAGGTCTATCTTTTGGGTGCGGACAATATCCGTGCGGCGAACCGTTTAAGAGGTTCAGAGATAAAGTTCTGCTACTGCGACGAGGTCTGCGACATCAACGAAGTCGGA
>JAZOQL010000291.1:0-1727 GCA_045656065.1 Rikenellaceae bacterium
AAATCTCCGAAAACATAGGACTTGTCTGTAAGGAACTCCGCAAGGTACTCGCTCTTGAACTTGATGGGGCTCATCGTCCTTCGGTAGTATTCCAATTTTTCAGGGGGGAGCAGGGCACTCGTATCGTATTTGCTCCAATCGAAGGAGTGGGTGAACTCATCGCCCGAAAGTCCGAGTATGTACTTCTCATAGAACTCCCCGTCTTCGAACTGCGGGGTGCTTATCATCAGTACGGGGCAACGCAGTACGTCAACCACAGGATACAGCACCTCGAAAATATTTTTTGGTATGAACGCCGCCTCGTCTATAACGAGGACAGAGTGTTTCACTGTAAGTCCCCTCAAAGCACTCTCGCCCTGTTCAGCCGACTTGAAGAGTATTTGGCTACCATTGACGAACTCTATCTCCAACAGGGTTGCGTTGGCTGATTTCAGGACGGGACTGTCCGCGCCTCCGACTGCGCTGATTATCTGCTTGAACACCCTTCTGCACTGCGAAAGCGTCGGCTCCACGCAGGTTCCAATCGACTTTCCCTTGAACGCAAAATAAAGCAGGATGCTGACAGCGACGCAGGACTTTCCGCATTGCCTGCGGCTCTTTGTGCACCATACGTCGCCTCGGGTGTCCTTGGTAACTCCATCGAACACCTCTTGCTGCCAAACGTACAATTTGGGAAATACTACGTCAATCATTAAAACTTATAATAATCTTCTTCTCGCTTCCGTCAGTCTGCTTGTCGGCTATCTCAACCTGCTTTCCGCCTACGCTCAACATTTGGTTCATTACCTTTACTACGTCGAGTGCAACCTTGGTGTCAGCCCTGTCTATGGAGTCCTGAAGCAATTTTTCAAGTACGGAGAAGTTCCTTGCGATAAGGGCTTCCCTGACTTGCTCGGGATTATCTGGACGTAAATAATTCAACGCACCATAATAATATTTTTCAGCCTGCGATTGGGACATTCCGAATTTGTCGGAAGCATACTTCATACAGGCTAGTCTGCCATAACCTTTTTCCGCTATGACATTTGCGATATCCTGTATTTTTAATTGAGTACTCAGCGTTGATTTTTGGCTATCCCTCAACGTCGGCGTTGTTGTCTTCTCCGTTTTCGATGCCATTTTCCTTTGCTATTTTTTTCTTCCCGCCGGGCGAGTTCTGATACTTGATGTAGTCGTCAGCCACCTGTTTGGTGAGCGTCAGAAGGCATTTGCTGCAGGACTTCTCGTTCCTTGCGAGTTCCTTTCCGCGCCAATCCTTGACAATCTCGCCGAACTTCAGGAAATCCCTGTGCTCGAAGCGTGTGTAGTTGTTGTTCTTCGCAGCCATAATCTGCTTCTCGAACTCTGAAAATCTTTTGTAAATCTCGTAAGTCATATCTTTAACAATCTAATCCTGTTATGTATCTCAACCACCCGATTACCCGTTGAATGAAGTCCCTGACGAACCAAATCAAGTCGAGCGTTACGGGGGTGAGTATTGAAAGTCCCATCACCGCAGCGATGTACGGGAGAGTGAACTTGTGCATTATGATGAGAGCCAACAGCCCTGCATAAATATTCATACACAGGCTGCAGGAAAACGGTTCCCCCAACGTTCCTATCTTTGCCCCGGTAATCTTCCTTACTATAGGGGTGAACATATCTTCTACGGCGCCGGAGTAATCGACTACAAACACCACCAAAAATTGAATGATCAATAGAACTAAAATTGGATCCATTTTTTACTT
>JAZOQL010000292.1:0-7946 GCA_045656065.1 Rikenellaceae bacterium
GAACTCAATCAAGGCTGTCCTAAACGCTATGGGCGGCTACAAGGACGCTACCAAGAACATTTATCTGTCAATCATAAAGGCAAGCGTCAATTTCGGCATTTACAAGGGCTATCTGAAGGCTGAACAGTACCCGTTCCGAAAATCCTCATACGAGTTGGACAAAATAACGCTTCCGAAGTCGGACAAACGGGATGACAGTTATCTCACCACTGACGAGATTCGGCAGGTTTGGGAATACTTCAAGCGCACGAAGGACTATCGAATAGGGATGTTCCTTTTCTCTTACAGCCACGGCGGGCTTAACCTCGCCGACATACTCGAACTCAAATTCGATGACTATTTCTTCAACGAGGGCGGCTTCCGATACAAGCGTTTGAAGACCAAGGGCAAGAACGATTTTTATATCTGCGTGCCGTTCCATCATTGGACTGACGAGATATTCCAAACGCTCGGAATAGTGCCGAAAAAGGGCAGGTATGTTTTCGAGAAGTTTGCAAATCGAAATTCCGACAGATACAAGAACAAGGTGAATTGCACCACCTACATTAACAAAGCGTTGGTTCGTATGTGCAAAGTGCTATCCTTTCAGAAGAAGGTGAGTATGACTTTCGCACGCCATTCGTTCTGCACGATTGCGAACAAGCAGGGTATGCCGTTCAACCTCGTTGAAGCCTCAATGGGACACTCCCTGCCTGGGGTCACTTCCCACTACCTCGGAGCGTTCACCATTGACGAGATGAGACCGCATTTCGAGCGGCTGCTTGCGTGATTCATATATGACTTATATAAAAAAGCCCTTGCAAATGCAGGGGCTTTTTTTTTTTGAAAATAACACATTAAATGAAACAATATGAAAAGCATCGCGGCAGACCGCGTTATTCTTTTAAGTCTTCACGAATGGATTCAATGGCGGCGTTTATGTCTATGCTGTCCTGCGTGCTTACATTGATGTCTTTTCCCTCGCGCCAACCGTGCGTCTTTAGGTAGAATATGAGGCAGGACACGTTTCCTTCCTTAATCTTTTGCATAAACTTGTTCTCAACGAACTCCACCTGCTTCTGCATTGCTTCCTTGACGGCTGCGTCAAAGGACGGGTCGGTCTTGCGCCAATTGTAATACACATTGTATGACAAACCGAGAGCCTTGCGAGCAGCCTCGTTCACGCCGTCCATTTCAATAAGTTTTTCAAGGTACATAGCCTTGGTTATCTCTTTGTTTCTCGGATTCATTTTTCTTTTATGGCTGTAATTTTATATATTTATAACAAGTGAAAAACGAAGCCCCGCAGTCGGGGAGAGAGCAGGGCTTCAATGGAATCAAAAATATTGAATAACAGTATGAAAAACAGCAGGGTCGAAAGACCCGAAAGCAAAAACACAGCAGACGAAATGCCTGCCTAATATTAAATAATAAAAGTCGGACAAAAATGTTCAATAAAAAAAGCCGCCCGTGAAAACACGAAGGAAACGGCGGCTTAAAAACGGTATATTTGAAAGAACATTGTGGTAAGATGTTCAGTATAATATAATAAAAATTCCCGAAATCAACAACAATTCAGTGATTTTTTTCCGAGCAGACCGTCATCACGGCAAAACTGAACAAGCAGAACAGAATCCAACCGTTCATCACAGCCCCCTTTCCCTTATCATACTGTCAAGGTCGTTGCCAACGCGAACTATGTCAACCCACCTGCCGTCAAAGAACCCGCAGTAGTCAACACCCGCGTTCTCATAGACCTTGTTGCAGGCGAGAACGACACGGGCGAGCAGAACGATGAAGTTGTCGCTCAACGGCTGCTCTTTCATATAGATGCAGAAGCCTCCGTCAAAGCACACTGTAAGCCGACCTTCGGTTATGTCCAATCCGACCTCAATCCCCGTGAGCGAGCGCAGGATTCTCTCGGTTGACTGAATCGGCTTGATGTCACGAATCCTTTCCTTTATCAGAGCGACAGCCTTCAGCGCAGCGTCAGTGTCCTTTCGGATTGACTCGTAACTGAAAGGCAGTCGGGGTGTTGTCTTTTTTAACCTTTCACCGATTTCAGCCTCAACAACGGTGTGTTCCGTTGCATATTTCCATCCATAGCCTCCGCACGATTTCAAACGACCGTTTGCGGCTGCGCATAGGTTAGGTTTCGGCAAGCCCGTAGCCCTGCTTGCCGCGCTGATTGACTCATAAACGGCTACAACACGTCCCAGACGGTCAAGTTGAGCCACGGGTTTCATATTTTGGTTCTGAACCATATCTTTTTCGTTTAGACTGTATTTATACCCCCATTGGAATCCTCCTATTGAACGGTGCTTTCCACGGCAGCATCTTGATATATTAGAGCCATCGGAAATGCCAACGGCTCTCGCGGCTTCCTCGGCGGAACGGTATTCGCGTATGAAGTTCCCTTTGAGGTCGTATTGCAGCACAGTTCTCATCAATCAAGGCATTTGAGCAGGAAATATGAATCAACCAAATCGTCAATGGGCTTGCCTTTCAGCCCGTTTTCCAAGACATATTGATTTAACGGGTGTTCGGCGAGAATCTCGTCAACCAACACATTTTTTCCGAAAGCCTCAACCATCTGCTCTTTTCCGTAGTTTCCTTTGCCCGCCAATTTCTTCGCCTCTGTTGGGCTGAACACGTGAATGCTGCCGATTCCGAACTCCTCCATCAGCCGAACACGCAATACCGATTGGTACATCACCAAATCCAACGAAGCCATACCCTTGCTCGCATAGGAAAAGCCTTCCAATGCGATTCTCACGTCACCGTAGCCACAAGCGAAACGAACAGTGTGGGTGACAAGTGTAGCCAATTTCTCGGCGTTGAGAAGTTTTGAACGCTGCTCGGTTTGGTAACTTGTCTTGTCTGTTTTTCGGCTGAACGGGTAGATGGGCACGAAGTTCTGTATCTCGTTATGCACGGCGTATTTCTTCGAGTTGCGCCAATCCTTGACATCAACGTCAAAGAGGCTGATGAATGTGTAGTGCCTGCCATCGAAAACGGTTATGGCAGGGCTTGTGATGCTGTAATCTATACCTATTGTAACCATAAGGTATTTATAGGCGGCTGATTTTTGGAACATCACTCGAACACGCCCGCGCTTCGCGCTTGTGGGCGTGTAATTTGAATCGGATTGTCCTTTGGTTTTCCTCATTCTTTTTCGCTTCGCTCTTTTTTCGGGGGTGTGTTAGAAAATTGAGTAGAAAAAACTATTCTAACACACTATAGAGAAAGTTTTTCTACTCAATTTACGGAAACCCGTTAAAACGAAAACGGAAAAAAAGAATGGGGCGAACCAATGTCAATCCAACCAATATTACGCGCCACAAGCCCCGTAGGGGCGGCGCGTTCACGTGACATTGAAAAATCTTGTGTTGTTTTCGGAAATTTTTATTATATTGTATTATAAATATATTTGCCAATTGATTAAAGGACATTAGCGGGAGAGGTTCACACCACCACACATTTCACTTTCCTCTCCCGCAAAGTCCATAAAAATCCAAAAGTGAGCGTGTGGAAAGGTGTGGTAAAATATAAAAGTGAAATGCAATCAAATGTTGTTAAAGAATCTATTGTTTACACGAGTTACCTTGAACGGTGCAACACGACCCGTGACGGCTCATCGCGTGTGCTGCGCAAGCCATTCGGCGATGTGCTGCGCGATATGACCGCTATGCCCGTTCCCGACATAGACCTATCCAACGAGGTTGAGGTGAGGAAATACAAGGAGAAGTGCGCTTCCCTCTGTGCATACGACATAGGCTGCGAATCCGTTCCGTACACCGAGAAGGTGGTCAAACGGAGCGATATGCGAGGCTCTGTGGTGTTCATAGACATAGACAGCGTTAAGTTGGCTGAAACGATATGGAAAGGTCGGGAGAGGCTGCACGCCGAATGCCCTTGGGTGTACGCCGTGTGGTTTTCCCTGCGCGGGAAACTGCACATAGCCGTGAGAGCCGATTGGAGCGGCAACAAGTGGCACAATGCCGTTTGGGAAGCAGCCTGCGGGCGCATAAAGAGCCATTTCGGGTTCGGTGACGAATTCGACAGAGCGAACGACAGCAGCCTGCGATGGGCAGACCAACAGATAAACGTGAACCATTCCGATGCCGCAGAACTGTTCGACACGCAGCCGTTCCCTATGGACGGTCTTACAGCCGATGACAGATTCGACCTTGACCCAATCAAACCGAAGTATGGCGAACTGTTCACCTGCAAGGAATGTATGGCGCGTTGGTACGATGACGAGGTAAAGGGGTTCGTTTCTTGGTACGGCGGTTCGCACACGTGCGTGTTCACAACGGAGAGCCGCAGGATAGAATATGACAGAGAGATTGCGATTCGCTCGGAGAGATGCCCGCTGAACGGTGTTGACGAGACATCGTTCCGCTATTGGCTCAATGACGGCACTTACTACCGACTTGATGTACCGAGGGAGGGATATGCCGTGTATAGGCGTGCAAACGGTCGCAAGAGGTTCGTTGAGGCGTGCGCTATGTTTTACAAGTATGTTTTGGGTATGCCGTTCGAGGACGCTCTTTACTGCACAGCAAAATGCTATTTGGATTATTGCGAGCCTTGGATTCCCGCATACGCGGACGAGAGGCAGATCATACTATATAAGGTAGCCCGCGTATATTCGGACGGAGGCAGGTTCAAGGGCTGCGAATCCAAATATCTGTGCAGAGACCTTGTAGTGCCTTCACCTTACGGCAAACCCCGTGTTGAGGGATGCAAGCCGTCTGTTTGGAACGGGTCTGCGCAATACTCAATAAGGAAGTCCATCGAACGGCAACTGCAACTTGACAAGGTTTCCGAACTGTACTCCGATGGCGACAGCGAATCCGTTCTCGCCGACAAACTCAAACCGTATTTCGGGCTGCTGAAGGAAAGCAGGATAAGGGACTTGTGCAAGGAACTGCACCTGCGGCTCGGAAGCGGGCTGTATGCGAACGCCTACACCGCTGACGGCAAGCGTCACAAGGTTCGTGCGGACAAAGTTGACGGCGTGACCTATTTCGGTTCTAAAAAAGATTTGAAAAATAATAAAAAGTTATGATAATATTAAAGGAAATTCAGTATTATAGACTCTGTGGGATTACCGAATGGAGAATGATTAAAGGAAACAACCGTTATGCAGTGAGTTGTGACGGCGAGGTGCTTTGTTGGAATTGGTATAAAGGCGAAAAAACGAGGATTTGTAGGTTGAATGCTGACGGTGACGGTTATTTGATGGTAGGAATTGACGGCATTCTGAAAAAGGTTCACCGACTTGTTGCGGGGGCATTCATCCCGAACCCACAAAACAAGAAAGATGTTGACCATATAAACACCGTTCGTACAGACAATCGGGTTGAGAATCTGCGTTGGGCTACGAGAAAAGAGAATTGCAATAATCCGCTGTCGGTCAAACATTATAGCGAGAACGCACGTAAACCAATGCTCGGTAAATTCGGGGCTGATAATCACAGTTCAATTTCAATCGTTCAACTCTCTCTTGACGGCAAATTCATAAGAAAATGGGCTGCTGCGGCAGAAGTCGAACGTGAACTCGGAATTTCCCACCAAAGCATCGCAAAATGCTGCCTTGGTAAACGCAAATCAGCAGGCGGCTACCGTTGGGTTTACGCCTCCGAGTTTCAAAATTCTTCCAAAAATGTCATAAAAACAAAAAGGATTTCCGATATTAGACCTCTGTTTTGATTGTTGATAACTTTGTAACCACGCTATAAATCAATGTGTTATATTGTTGATAACTTTTTCATTTTTTTTCTGCCGAGTTTAAAAATAAAAATGTATCTTTGCTGCGTTCAAACGAGTTGAACGAGTTGAACAAGATAGAGACAGTTAAGATGTTCAAATATAAATAATATAGTTATGAAAAAAATTGAAGCAGTAAGCAAAGAGCGACTCGCAAAGACGGTCAATTCCGTCAGACTTCGCAAATCACTGATTGAGGCAGTGGAGTTTTTAAGCGGTCAAACTACATTTGTGAATATGAGCGCGGAAGGCAACATAGTCACGTTCACAGACAAAGACGAGGTATGCAGTGTTTTTTTGAGGTTTATCGCGGATAAGGAGAACAAGATATACGATGACGTGGACATTAAGGCTGACGGTCGCATTTCTTTCGCTTCGGAAGTCGAATACCGCACACTCGGACAAATCTTGTTGAACAAATGTGCGATTGCAAAATCTGTCAATGAAAAAATAAAGAATTACAATAAAACACTTGGTTTATATAAACAATCAAAATAATATTAACATTAAAAAAAATAAAAAACAATGACTAATTCAAAGAAAGCCAACGGCGCAGAGGCTAAAAACAGCGCAAAGAATCAGACGGCAAAGGCTTGGAAAGCAATGATGGCGAAGATGACAAAAACCCAGTTCGCGGAGAAATGGAAAACGGGCGTGTGCGTGCCGAGAATCCCCGAATTGCAGACCTGCTCTGCAAAGGCAAAAATATCGGCGGACGGAACGTGGACGAGGCACATTTACACAAACGATGACAACGGGAAAACCGCCTATTTCAAATACCAATTCCTACAAAACGGGCTGTATCTGACGATTCAATGCTCCATATACGTTGAAGGTGAGAACACATACAACAGCGGTTGGAAGCCATACGCAAAGGTAAACGCTACCAAAATCTCATTCGATTATGACAGTTTGGACGCTCTTTACGAGGAAATAGCCGATGAGATGAGGGGCATTGACCGCGAGGAATGGGTCAAGGTGAAGTTCTCAAGGAACGCCAATGGACTGTGGGATGTCATCCTGCCCGCAGGCTATAACTACGGAACTATCCGCTGCGAAGACACCGACTGCACCTTGCAAGGAATTGAAGTGAGAAAGGAGGCTGACAATGAATAAAAAAGCGATACAAGCAACCCTGCACCAAGGGCTTAAACGATGGGTTGAGACGCAGCAGGACAACCTTATGCCGTTCATCGAGCAGGACGGCGGCGGCTATGTAACTTCCGTGGGCGACACTGAACACCTCCAAATATATGAGACCGATGACGAGTTGTTGATAGAAGTTGTGTTCAGCCGCCGCGAGGAAGCCGACCAATACGGGGTCATCCACGTGTATGGCTACGGCGAGGTTGAGGTAGAACTTGAGAGTTTCCTTAACGAGATTGTTGAGTTCTTGAAGGCTGACAAGTCCTACGCCCTTACTCTTGACCTTCCGTTGGATGTCGTGATTGACGAGGATGAAGTTGAAATCATAGGTGACGACTCACCCTATCAAATTTGACCGTAGAGAGGCGAACAGACCTCGGATGGTATAGTTACACCATCCGAGGTTAAATCGCCCGAAATCCAGCAAAAATGAAGATACAGCCCGTAAGCAAGGAACGCTTGAAGAATTTCTCGCAGATGAACTACTACGCGAGGATGTTCGAGAACCTGCCCACTATGACCCTCTCCGCCCTGCGCGATTGCCTAAAAAGGGCGTTGGAGGACAAGAACACGGAAGCCGTAAAGCGTGTTTCCGATGCGATTGACGATGCTATTAAAAATCCTTGAATGGAAAGTGCGGATTTTTTTAGTATTTTTGCAGCCGACTTGAGAACGCCCGTCATAAGCGTTGTTAAGTTAGAATTTGGTAGAAAAGGCTCGGAATTTCCGAGCCTTTTCTTTTGAGTAATTGCCAAATCCCAAGGTGGGACTTTCGGCGGCAAAGATACATTTTTTTTTAGATTGTCTGCACCGTCCAACCCGTAGGACAACCGCTTGTGTTATCCGTTGGGATTGTAGCGGCTATGCTCGCATCAGCGTAGAGCGTTCCGCTTGCAGATACATTTTTCAGCCAATCGGTTGAATTATAGGTATCGGAAAAATCAACTGTCGGTGCGTATGCTTTTTCGAGAGATGAACAGCGATAGTACATTTCCGTAATGCCGTTTGTTCCAAGTTTGGTCACTTTTGTCAAATCAGCACCTTCC
>JAZOQL010000293.1:0-3986 GCA_045656065.1 Rikenellaceae bacterium
CGTGCAACTTGCCTGTGGCGAGAATAACGCATTCACAAATGCCGACTACACAGACTACTATGTGACACTGCCAACTTCGAATATCGAGACTGCACTGTGGCTCGAGAGCGACCGTATGAAGTGGCTAAACATAAACGACCACTCGTTAGATGTTCAGCGTAAGGTCGTAATCGAAGAGTTTAATCAGAGATACCTCAACCAACCATACGGTGACTTGTGGCTGATTATGCGTCCGATGGCCTATAAGGTGCACCCATATCGCTGGAGTACGATTGGTATGACGCCCGAACATATCGCTAGAGCTACGTTGGATGAAGTAACACGATTCTATGAACGATACTACTCGCCTGACAACGCGATACTGAGCATTGTGGCCGATTGTGACTACGAAACAATGTTCGATAAGGTGAACAAATGGTTTGGGGATATTGAGCCGAGTGGTGTGCAGATAGACCCGATTGCTCAGGAACCCGAACAAACAGAACCCAGACGTGAATGTGTAGTGCGTTCTGTGCCCGTCTCGGTTGTTACAATCGCATACCATATGGCCGAGCGCAAAAGCCGTCAATTCCACATCTCAGATGTTATCAGCGACCTGCTGTCGAATGGCAACTCATCGCGACTCTATACCCGTCTGGTGCAGAAACGCAGATTGTGTACCAATGTCAATGCCTACATTACGGGCGACCAGGATCCGGGATTGTTTGTCATTACGGGTCACGTTGCGCAGGGTCATACGCCCGAAGAGGTCGAAGAGGCGCTGCTGGCTGAACTCGAAGAGCTGAAAAGTGTGCCGGTGAGTGATTATGAGCTCGAAAAGGTGAAAAATAAGTATGAAACGGGCGCTACGTTTGGCGATATAAATATTATGAACAAGGCGATGAACTTGGGCTTTTATTCGATGTTGGAGGATACTGACCTGATTAATCGTGAAGTGGGAATATATCGTTCGGTGACTGCGCAGGAGATTATGCAGACTGCCCAGCAGATGTTCCGCCCGCAGAATAGTTCAACACTCTTATACCTATCCGAAAATGACGCTAAATAGAAATATACAACCACCGCTGACAATACCCTCAACGATTAATGTGCCGATGGCCGAAGTGTGCTACTCGGAAGAGGAAGTCGCGCTGCACAAGGTGCTGGTTAAAGACCACAATGTGTTGAGGTTATCGATTGTATTTAATGCCGGTGTGAAGTATCAACACAGCCCATTTGTGGCCTCGTCTACGCTCAATATGATGAGCGAAGGGACTCAAAAATATACAGCCGAAGAACTCGCCGAGATTCAGGATTTCTACGGATTGAACTACGAGGCTACGATGGATAGAGATTATGCCATTGTGTCGGTGTGCACGTTGCCGAAGTTTCTGCCTCAGGCGCTCGAAATGCTCGAGCAGATGGTCGTTTCGCCTAAGTTTGATGGGGCAGATCTCGAACGATATGCACAAAAAAGAAAACAACAGATACAGATTCGCCGTCAGAAAATATCATACCGCGCGCAGGAACTCTTCGCACGTGCTCTCTTCGGACAGGAACACCCATATGGCTGTTCGTATGATGCCGAGTTGTATGACAACCTGACTCCGGAGATGTTGTGCGAATTTCATAAAAAGCACTACACCCGCGACAACTGCTTTGCAGTGTGCAGCGGAAATCTGACCGATGAGTATGTGGGCGAGATTGCAAAAATGCTTGACCGAATTCCTAAGGGTGATTCGGCCTGTGTCGAACCGACATTCGGCGAGATTGAACAAACACCCCTGATTACCGAAAGTGTAGACGATTCGTTGCAGTCGGCTCTCAGAATGGGTCGAATGTTGTTTACTCGCACCCACCCGGACTTCAACGGTATGCAGATTCTTTCGACAATTTTGGGCGGCTATTTTGGCTCGCGATTAATCAGCAACCTGCGCGAGGAGCGTGGCTACACATACGGAATATACTCGACAATGGTCAACCTCTCAAAAAGCGGTTACCTTGCCATTTCGACCGAAGTTGCTGCCGAAGCTACCGAGGATTCAATCAGACAAATCAGATATGAAATGGCCAGACTCAGAGACGAACTCGTGTCGGAAGAGGAGCTCACTGCGGTGAAAAATATTATGATTGGCGATATAATGAGAATTCTCGATGGTCCGTTCGGAATCGCAGATGTCACAAGCGAGAATGTCCAGAATGGTAAGGATAACTCGACGGTGGTGGATTTCTTTAACGAAATAAAAAGTGTTACTCCCCAGAGAATCAGAGAGCTTGCTCGGAAGTATCTGACCGAAGATGACTTTGTGACTGTGATTGTCGGAAAAATTCCCTAACTTCGCAACTATGGAACTGAAACAGGAAAAAATAGACGCATTGCGCAAATTGATAGCAACACCCGGTCGCAGAATCGCTGTGGTGTCGCACGTTAATCCCGATGGTGATGCCATAGGGTCGGGTCTGGCTTGGAATGGACTGCTGAATAAATTGGGACACCAGTCTCGATTTTTTGTACCGAATGCTCCGCCACAATTTTTGGAGGCAACAGATAGAAACAATGAGATTCGCAGCTTCAAAAACAGAGGCGCAGAATATGCCGAATTCATTGCCGATTGTGATGTGATATTCTGTCTCGACTTCAACAATACCTCAAGAATCGAGGAGCTGGGCGAGGCGGTGCGCGAAAATATGATGGCTACGCGTGTGTTGATTGACCACCACTGCGAACCACAACCCGAATATGACTTGATGTTCTCTTATCCCGAGTCATCTTCTACGGCATTTTTGGTCTATAAGATTATCGAAGCGCTCGGAATGGCTGACCTCATTGATGAAACAATGGCTACGCAGATTTATACGGGTATTATGACCGATACGGGAAATTTCAGCCACGGAAACCTTACTCCCGATCTGTTCTGTGCTGTGGCAAAATTGCTGGAAAAGGGTATTAATATTCCTCTTATCAACTCGTCGGTATTCAATAACCATTCGGAAAAACGTATGCGCCTGTTGGGTTATATGCTCGACAAAAAGATGGTGACCGTGGATAAACATAACGCAGCATATCTTACACTCAATCAGGAAGAGATGGCTGAATATGAGTTCAAACCGGGCGATAGCGAGGGGTTTGTCAACTATCCTCTGTCGATATCTCATATCAAGATGTCGGCATTCTTTATGCAGACTCTTTCGTGCATTAAGGTATCTCTGAGGTCACAAGGCGATATTGATGTGAACCGATTCGCAAGGCAATACTTCAATGGTGGCGGTCACAAAAATGCTGCTGGCGGAAAATCGTTCTACTCAATGGAAAAGACGGTCGAGACGTTCCTTGCTGCGCTCGACGAGTTCTTTGCTGATGAAAAGTAATCAAAATGAAAAAGATTGGTTTGATATCAGATACACATTCGCTCTTCGACCAGAAATTGAGAAATTTTCTGGCCGATGTAGATGAAATATGGCACGCGGGAGATATTGGAGATATTGCTACGGCAGACCAGATTGCTGCGTTCAAGCCTCTGAGAGCAGTGTGTGGAAATATTGATAATCAAACTGTAAGAATATCATACCACCCCTCGATGTTGTTCGAGTGTGAAGATGTGCTGGTGATGATGACCCACATTGGCGGTTATCCCGACCACTACCCGCAGGCCATTCGCGAGGCTATCGAAAAGTACAGACCTACGCTCTTTATCTGCGGTCACTCGCACATACTGAAGGTAATATATGATAAAAAATACGACCTGCTGCACATAAATCCCGGAGCAGCAGGTTGTAACGGATTCCATAAGGTTCGTACTGCAGTGCGGTTTATAATCGAGGGCGATAACATTCGCGACCTTGAAGTGGGCGAATGGGACAGATAACCTACCTGTAACGATTACCCCCTATGATAAATATAGCCGGACGTTTGTTCAGTTTTGGAGGGGCAGCCTTTCTCCACTGGTCAATGGTCTGGGTGCGTATGTATTGTGTCTGGGTCAGTATGTCGGCTGCGATGGTCAGAC
>JAZOQL010000294.1:0-2098 GCA_045656065.1 Rikenellaceae bacterium
TGGACCGTTCCTTGTTGATGGCGTAGTGCTCTGCAATCTTTCCCATAATTTTCTCGGCGATTTCCCGAGTGTCAGGGGTTCCACTGAGAGTAATTTGCTCTTTGTAGTTCTCACAATAGGTGTTCTTGTGCATCTCTTCGATAGTTTGGTTTTCCTTGTTGCCGAACCAGAAAGGATAGCTGTCGAACTCGATGCTGAACGTTTTGCCCTTGATGTCTTTCACTTCTTTTTTCTTGAGCTCATCATAGTCATCGGCCCAATACTTGAACTTGTTCTGCTTCTTGCTCCAATTGCTTCCGAAAGTGTCAATTCTTCTGTTCATAATTCTTTATTCTTTAATTGTTATTGTTTGCTGTTCTGTTGTGTTACAAGTATAGGAACTTTTTTTCTTCTTTCCAAATTTTTGACTTTTGCAAGATCAACACCTATTGTTTTTTCAATTTCTTTTTTGTATGGCGTTGCTCACAGTACAAAGGTAGGTAGATTGTTTTTGTTTTCCAAATTTGCTGATCAACAAAAAAGGGCGCACTTCACAGCGAACCCTTTTCACGCAATTAAACTATTTGAACAATGCTATTGAAACTCACACCCGAATGTCATCGGGCTGAATCAAATATACAAATCTATCAGGACTTGACGTTGTTTCCTGAGATGCCAACACCCATAACAACCGGTTTCTCGTACCACAGCATCGAGCAGACGTTGTGCTTCTTATCTTCGAAGAGTTTGTCGAACTCGTCGAATGTCATAACCCTGTCACAAACCGTCCCGTATTCTTCCGACTCTGTGTGCTGCCAAACCATATCGACAGGTTCTTCGTAGTCGGTTGTCTTGATATCTTTCCTATAAGAATATGAGAAGGAATAATATGTCTCGTTATCGAAACCTTCCGCTGCGTCATCTTCATCAGCGTCCCAATCGATACAATCTTCCCCGATAATCTCCGTATCGAGAAGCACAATGTTGATGTGCTGCCTGTTTACATCAAGGTAGTCTGCTACCTTATCTTGGAGCATATCCTTGATAGCCCACAGGAAGTCGCCATAGTTGGTATTGTTCATACTTACTTAACTTTAAGTTCTCCGTTTGCATACGCCTTGTCAAGTGCTTTCAGGGAAGCGTATGCTTCTTCCGTTGAAACTTCTCTTCCTAATTTTTCGGAAAGGAACTCCTTGAGAACCTTAACCGCCGTTTTTTCTGTAATCATAGCGTTTCTTCTTTTTCACATAGGTAGGAATCTACCCCGACAAATCCAAAAATCTCGATCAACACAGGTTAGAACTCGGCATAGGGAACGCCGTCTTTTGTCTTCTTGTCCATTGGCAAGTTCCTGTCTATCCCGTTCAGGGAAAGAACCGCATAAACCATAAATCCAAGCCTCCTGTGGAAATCAGCCGTCTCTATGATTGCTTCGATTAAATCATCTTTATCTTTGTATTGGCGGAACCCGCGAATTGTATCACCGATAAAGTAAGGAACCTCTTCACCGCTCGGAAGAAAAAGTCTCATAAGAGATGCGGTATTGGTTTCTGGATTGAAAGAGAACACGCTGTTGATGCTGTCTTCCGTTTCCTTGTTTGCCATAGCGAGTTGTACGAATTCAAAGTGCCCTTCAAGTTTAGGCGTCCTGTCTGCCGTTTCCTTGTTGGCTATGATTTCATCATAAACCTCGCCTATGAAATCCTTGATTGCGTCGTTTTCCAAACCATTGAAATCTTCGATAAGGTTGGGCTGTTGCTTTTTCATCGCATCGATTGTTTCGCAATTTTCTTCGTCAAACTCGGTATAGTCCTCCGGGGCGTCGCCACCCATACAGATTACCTTCCATTCCTTGCTGTTTTCAACTGACTCAAGGAACTTTCCAATTTTGTCAAATTCTTCAATGGGTTCTTTTTCAAGAATAATGATGGTTTTTTTGTCTTGTAAAATCTTCATAATTAAAAAGGATTTTTAGTGATAATAAATACAGCCCTCTTATCTGTTAAAAGTCAAATGTCTTCGGAATCCCTGAATTTATATCTCTTTTTAGGGATTGTCTTGATGTACTCCGTTATTGAATATTCCGGTTCGGAATCATCTTCTGTGATGATGCGTTTTT
>JAZOQL010000295.1:0-7976 GCA_045656065.1 Rikenellaceae bacterium
TCGACATCAACCGGAATGCGACAGAACTCCTCAATCATCTGCTTGCCAATCAGCGCAGCGTGCCACGATGTTCCGCAAGCCACAAAAATAATTCTGCGTGCAGCCAGAAAACGTTCTCGATTAAGGCTCACTCCCGACAACGTAACCTCGGTTCCATCTTGATTTACGCGGCCACGTATGCAGTCCTGCATAGTTCTCGACTGTTCATAAATCTCCTTGAGCATAAAGTGCGGATAGCCACCCTTCTCCAGCTCGCTCAAATCGAGGCTAAGTTCGTGTATCTCAGGCGTAACCACGGCGTTTGCCAAATCGACAATCTTCATCTCCTCGCCACGTCTGAGCAGCACAATCTGACCATCTTGAAGATAGACAACCTTTTTCGTATATTCGATTATAGGTGTAGCATCGCTTGCCAGGAAATACTCATCATCGCCCACGCCCACAACCAGCGGACTCGACTTGCGAGCACCAATCAGCAAATCGGGGTCATTCTTATCGACAATAGCAATTGCGTATGCTCCGACCACCTGATTCAGAGCGTGTTGCACCGAGCTGCACAAATCAAGACCCATAGTATTTCTGATGTATTCAATCAGATTTACCACGACTTCGCTATCCGTAGTGCTGCGAAATTGATACCCCTCCTGTTCGAGTTTGGTTCTCAGCGTAACATAGTTTTCGATAATGCCATTATGAATCATCGCCAAGTCGCCAGACTGCGAATAGTGTGGGTGTGCATTTATATCGTTCGGTTCGCCGTGCGTAGCCCAACGTGTATGCGCAATGCCCAAAGTTCCGGACTTATCCTTATCCATAGCATAGCGTTCGAGTTCTGCTACTTTCCCGCGAGTTTTATAACAATTCAACACTCCCTGTTGCGGCATCAGGCACAAACCGGCACTATCATATCCACGATACTCCAATCTGTACAGTCCCTTAATCAGCACATCATAAGCCTGACGTTCGCCTATATATCCTACAATTCCACACATTTCTATACCTATATTTCCATAAAAACAGATTACAAAGGTATAATATTCTCTCAAAAAATAAAAATCAAACGAAAAAAAAGAGACAATCGTTCAGAAAACCACTGCACGGCTCTCCCTTTGCTTGGTTATAAAATGTAAAAAAACACCCGACTCGTTTTGTGAGTCGGGCGTCATTTCTATGCTATTTTTCTTTTTTCAGCACTTCGATAACCTTTTCTTCGATCTCCTTCATCAGTTCGGCATCTGTCTGCAGCAACGTCTTGACTGCATCTCTACCCTGACCCAACTTGCGGTCGCCGTATGAGAACCAACTGCCACTCTTCTTCACGATATCGTTCTCCGTAGCAATATCAAGCACTTCGCCCACTCTCGAGATACCCTCACCGAAGATAATGTCGAATTCGGCGCGGCGGAACGGAGCTGCCAATTTAATCTTCACAACCTTAACCTTCACGCGGCTGCCGAGTTGTTCTTCGCCATCTTTGATGCTCGCAGTCTTGCGAATATCGACACGAATCGAAGAGTAGAACTTCAGAGCGTTACCACCCGTTGTAGTTTCGGGGTTACCATACACTACACCAATCTTATCGCGCAATTGGTTGATAAAGATACAAACCGTACCTGTTTTGCTGATTGTACCGGTCAGTTTGCGGAGCGCCTGAGACATAAGTCTGGCTTGCAGACCCATCTTCTGGTCGCCCATATCGCCTTCGATTTCAGCCTTAGGTGTCAGCGCAGCAACCGAGTCGATAACCACGATATCAACCGCACTCGAGCGAATCAGCGCATCTGCAATCTCCAGCGCCTGCTCGCCATTATCCGGTTGTGAAATCAACAATTCATCTACATTCACACCGAGTTTCTGTGCATAGAAACGGTCGAAAGCGTGTTCTGCATCAATGAATACCGCAGTACCGCCCATCTTTTGTGCTTCGGCAATGGCGTGAATTGCGAGCGTAGTCTTACCCGAAGATTCAGGCCCGTATATTTCAACAATTCTACCCTTAGGATAACCGCCAATTCCCAGCGCCAGGTCCAATGTAATCGAACCCGATGGGATAACTGCAACATCTTCAACGGCCTTTGTGCTCATTCTCATAATGGCACCCTTGCCGAAATCTTTTTCTATTTTGCTCATCACAGCATTCAGAACCTTCAGTTTGTCCTGATTCATCTGCTGCATTTTTTCTTCATCTTTTTCAGCCATAACTATTGACTTTATTTATATGAGTCGGATATTTGTTCGAAATGTTTTTTGGTATCAACCTTTTCAAAAATCTTTTCGATTACGCCATTTTGATCGATTATGAATGTCTTACGGATTATGCCGTAATACTCTCTGCCCATAAACTTCTTGAGCCCCCAAGTGCCATAACTTTCGGCAATGGCGTGATCTGCGTCGCTTAACAACGTAAAGGGCAGCGAATGCTTATTAATAAACCCCACGTGCGACTTGACAGAATCGGGACTAACACCCACAACAACAAATCCCATATCAGTAAGTTCTCGGTAACCATCTCTCAGGCTGCACGCCTCGGCCGTACAACCCGAAGTATTATCCTTAGGATAGAAATAGAGTATCACCTTTTTTCCGGCGAAATCCTCCAGAGCAACCATTTCGCCCGACTGATTCTCAGCCCTAAAACTCGGAGCCTTATCCCCTACTGTCAATTTATTCATTACACCTGATTTTTATCTTTGAATCAAAGCTCGTTCAATCTCTTCAACCTGTGACTTGAAGCCCTTGTCTGTCTCTATCAGATTGGCAACCGTTTTGCAGGCGTGCAACACTGTCGAGTGATTCTTGCCCCCGATCGTCGCACCAATAGTCACCAACGGAATATGAGACGCATACTGTTTGCACAGATACATTGCCAACTGACGAGCCTGAGCAATTTCGCGAGTCCTCTTTTTCGAGTTGATATCTTCCACCGATACTCCCATCACGCGGCTCACCTGTTCGATTACCGAATCAATTGTGATTTCACGACGAATCTCCTTAACATAGACCTTCATAATCTCGCGAGCCAGCGATACGGTAATCTTGCGATTCAACACCGACGCCTGTGCCATCAACGCCACCAGAGCACCCTCAATCTCACGAACATTCGAAGTGATATTTTCTGCAATATACTCCACAACATCTTCCGCCAGGTCGATATTGAGTTTTTCGGCTTTACTTCTGATGATCTTCAATTTTGTCTGGTAGTCGGGTTGCTGCAACTGAGTTGTGAATCCCCACTTGAAACGGGTGATCAGACGCTGTTCGATATCCTGCAACTCGACGGGCGACTTATCCGAAGTGATAATCAACTGTTTGTTTGTAAGGTGCAGACTATTGAATATATTGAAGAATGTATTTTGAGTCTTGGTTTTTCCCGACAACTCCTGAATATCGTCAATAATCAGCACATCTATCATTTGATAGAAGTGAATAAAGTCGTTCAGTTCGCCTTTGGTAGCCGCAGTCTGGAACTGAGCCTGAAATCTGCTTGCACTTACATACAGTACATTCAGGTGCGGATTGTGCTGCTTAGCCTCAAGACCTATCGCGTGTGCCAAGTGTGTCTTACCCAAGCCCGAGTTACCAAATATAAACATCGGATTGAAGGCAGTATTGCCCGGATCGAGTGCGACCGACAACCCAACCGAACGAGTCAACCTGTTACAATCCCCCTCGATGAAGTTTCCAAAGCTGTAATTCGGGTTCAGCTGCGGATCGATAACCAATCGCTTGATACCCGGAATCACAAACGGATTCTTCACATTCTCGGTTGATTGTTCAGCGAATCGTCTCATATCTGAATTGTCCGAACCGTTATCCGAGTTTTTATTATCCTCAAGACAGGCGTATCTCAACTTCTTATCGTTGCCGAAAATCTTACGAAAAGTTTTAGCCCAGAACGGCTGATACTTTTGTTCGATTTGGTTAGCGTGATCCGAACTTGGCACCCGAACTATCAGATAATTGTCTTTAATACTAACGGGAACGATAGGCTTAAACCATCTTATGAACTCGTCATCAGATATGCTCTGACGCACTAAATTCATACAATTAAGCCACTCCTCGTTAATTATTTTGCCTTCATTATACATCTTCATTTCCATCTTTATGCGGAGCAAAATTGATAATAATTTTATTAAAAAAATATTTTTGTACTATTGTTTTTTTTGAAAAAAAATATATGAAAAAAGGCTCGCCAAAAATGCTCAATTTTTTAACTGCCTGATATTATGCTGAATTAAAAAAAATGCATTATTTTTGCCAATGAATTTTTTTTGAAGTACAAATATAACTAATAAAGATAGAATATGAAAGATGGATTGAAAGAGATTGCAGAAAAGAATGCAGGTGTGTGGAAAAGTTCTGATTATGACGAACTTACGCGCAAAGAAGTGGAGCTACTGGAACAAAATAATCCTGAAGAATTCATAGAATCATTCTACAAAAATTTGGAATTCGGTACAGGTGGCTTGCGCGGAATTATGGGCGTGGGAACCAACCGTATGAACAGATACACAGTGGGTATGGCAACACAAGGTTTTGCCAATTATATCAGCACACAATTTTGCACTCAGACAGCCTCGGTCGCCGTGGCTTATGACTGTCGAAACAACAGCGCAGAATTTGCTCGCACAGCAGCAAATATTTTTGCTGCAAACGGACTCAAGGTTTATCTGTTCGAATCGTTGCGTCCGACTCCCGAATTGAGCTATGCAATTCGCAAGCTCGGCTGCTGTGGCGGAGTCGTTGTGACCGCTTCGCACAACCCCAAAGAGTACAACGGATACAAGGCTTATTGGAATGACGGTGCACAGGTTCTGACTCCGCACGACAAGAACATCATTGGCGAAGTGAACAAAATAACCTCACCTACTCAGGTAAAATGGGAGGGCAATCAGGAAAATATCACCATACTTGGTGCCGACTTCGACAACGAGTATATGAATATGGTCGAGAGCGAACTGTTGTCAAAAGAGGCCGTAGCTCAAAACAAGGATCTGAAAATTGTCTATACTCCGATTCACGGAACGGGCATTAAGATTGTTCCGCAGATGCTCGAGCGAATGGGATTCAACAATGTATTTGTAGTGGAGGCACAGTCTACTCCGAGCGGCGATTTCCCGACCGTAGACTCGCCCAACCCCGAGGAGCCGGCTGCAATGAGTATGGCTATGGAGTTAGCTAAAGAAAAGGGCGCAGATTTGGTATTTGCCACCGACCCCGACTCAGACCGCATCGGACTTGCGATACGTAACGACCGCGACGAATTGGTTCTGCTCAATGGCAACCAGACAGGCTCGCTGCTGACCTACTACATCTTGAGACGCTGGAGCGAACTCGGCCGCATCGACGGCAATCAATATATATTAAAGACCATTGTCACAACACAACTTATGGGCGACATAGCCGAGTCATTTGGTGTACGATACTTTGATGTATTGACCGGATTCAAATACATTGCCGAGGTGATTCGCGAGCTCGAAGGCAGAATGAAATATATCTGCGGCGGCGAAGAGAGCTACGGATTCCTGATTGGCGACCAGGTCAGAGACAAAGACGCAGTCATCGCATCAGCAATGATTGCCGAGATGGCAGCGTGGGCTAAGTCTGAGGGAATGAGCCTGTTCCAACTTTTGGCACACATCTATACAAAGTATGGATTCTACAAAGAAGGGCTCGTTTCGATTGTTCGCAAGGGCAACAAAGGTCAACAGGAGATAGCCGAGATGATGACCAACTTGCGCAACAATCCTCCCCAATCGCTCGGTGGCAGCCGCGTGGTTCGCATCAACGACTTCCAGAGCCTGGAATGCACAGACACAGCTACTTCAACCAAAACTTCAATTAACCAACATAAATCCAATGTGCTTCAGTGGATTACAGAGAGCGGCACAGTGGTATCTGCTCGCCCGTCAGGCACCGAACCTAAGATAAAATTCTATTTCAGCGTGAAGGAAGAACTTGCGAATATTGCAGATTATCACAAGGTTGAGGAGTCACTCGACGCAAAAATCGAAGAATTAAAGCACGAATTGAATCTAATTTAAATAAAGTTTGTAATTTTGGGCAGATAAATTCAAGTTTGAATAGATGTTGAAACTAACCTTTTTGGGTACCGGGACATCACAAGGTGTTCCGGTAATATCTTGTGAATGTGAAGTTTGTCAGTCAAAGGACTCGAAGGACAAACGCCTCAGATCATCGGTTTTGGTCGAAACCGAAGGGCGAACGTTTGTCATTGATTGCGGTCCCGATTTCCGACAACAGATGCTCACAGCAAATGTCAAACATATCGACGCAGTGCTGCTGACTCACGAACATCGAGACCACATTGCGGGTCTTGACGATTTGCGCGCATTCAACTACACCCAAAACGAGGCGATAAGTGTCTATTGCGAACTTCGAGTTCAAGATGCAGTTAAACAGAATATCCCTTACGCATTTACAAAAGTACGCTATCCGGGGGTTCCAGAAATTCACTTTTGTAACATTGAAAATTCACCATTTTCCATCTCCGGAATTGAGATTACACCAATCAGAGGCTACCACTACAAGTTGCCCGTTTTAGGTTTCAGAATCGGAGCCCTGTGCTATATTACCGATATGAACAGAATCGATGATTGTGAATTAGAAAAGATAAAAGGTGTTGATATTCTTATCATTAACGCATTGCGTCACGAATCGCACATATCACATTTTAATCTCAACGAGGCAATTGACATCATAAACAAAGTTAATCCAAAGCAGGCTTATTTAACACACCTGTCACACCAGATAGGTCTGCACGAAAGCCTCAGCAAACAACTACCTCAAAATGTAAATTTAGCTCACGATAGTTTAATTTTACAAATGTAAATACAAATATTTTACATTTGTAATAAAATATTTAACAATGGATTTTAATAATAAAGTAGTAGTAATCACAGGTGCATCATCAGGAATCGGCCTTGCCCTATCACAAGAGTTCTCGGCATTGGGAGCAAAAGTGGTTATGGGAGCCCGCAGCGTCGACAAGTTGCAAGAAATTTCCGAAGAACTACCAAACGAATCTCTCTATGTCAAAACCGACGTTACACAGGAAGAAGATTGCAAAACATTGATAGCAAAAGCAGTAGAACGTTTTGGCAAAATTGATGTACTGATTTGCAATGCAGGGCTGTCAATGAGAGCCCTGTATGAAGATGTCGATATGTCGGTAATACGTCGATTGATGGACGTAAACTTTTGGGGTACAGCATATTGCGTGAAGTACGCCCTACCCTATATCCAACAAAGCAAAGGCTCGATTGTAGCCGTATCATCAGTGGCAGGTTTCCACGGATTGCCCGCACGAACCGGCTACTCGGCATCAAAATATGCAATACACGGATTGTTGGACACAATCAGAGTTGAGAACCTGAAAAAGGGAATCCACGTAATGATTGTAGCTCCGGGATTCACAGCGTCGAATGTTCGTTTCTCTGCACTTACCGCCGACGGAACTCCTCAAGGCGAGACTCCGCGTAAAGAGGATAAAATGATGACTTCCAAGGAAGTAGCTCTGCGCATAATCAAGGGAGTACACAAACGCAAACGCACAATTTTAATGGATTTCGACGGCCGAGCAACTGTCTTTATCAAGAAATTTGCTCCCCGCCTGCTCGACATTCTCTACTATAATCATATGGCAAAAGAGCCAAATTCGCCTTTAAAATAGACAAAAAAAACTCCGATTTAATCGGAGTTTTTTTTATTCGTGATGATACGGTTCGTTGTTTAGAATTGTAAACGCCCGATATAGCTGCTCGAGAAAAATCAACCTCACCATCTGATGTGAAAATGTCATCGGTGACAACGAAATCTTCTCATTAGCAATATTATACACCTCTTTAGAAAAGCCATAGGGGCCTCCAATCACGAAGTTTACATTTTTAACTCCGGAATTAAAACGAGCCTGCACCCACTTGGCAAACTCCATCGAGGACATCTGCTTGCCATTG
>JAZOQL010000296.1:0-19677 GCA_045656065.1 Rikenellaceae bacterium
GAACGACATGGCTACGATCCGACTTGGGCGTATGGAGATTGAAGATGAAGAGGGAGCTGACAAGAAACACTACTCGGGCGGTCATCGCGCAGTCAAATTGCTGATTGCAAATACAGACGAAAAAGCTAAGAAATTTGGCGACTTCATAGACAAGTCGAATGCCGATAGAAAAAATATCGACAGGTCGATTACTCAGGAGGCTGCCGAACTGATTGAGCAAAATCCTGATATCAAAAATCGTAAAAGTACGGTTATATACAACCCGAGCTGGGTCAAAGGCGTAGTCGGAATCGTAGCTTCACGATTGATTGAACGTTACTACCGACCAACGGTTGTGCTGACAATGTCGAACGGCTTTGTTACGGGTTCGGCACGCAGCGTGGCTGGCTTCGACCTCTATCAGGCTGTGGAGTCTTGTGCGGATTTGTTGGAAAACTTCGGAGGACACACCTACGCAGCAGGACTGACAATGCAACCTCAAAACGTAGAGGAGTTCACCAGACGTTTCAATAAATATGTAGAGGAACATATCGAAGATGATATGTTGATTCCGCAAGTTGAAATCGACTCGGAATTGTTGTTCAGCGATATTACACCAAAGTTCAGAAGTACGCTCAACAGATTCCAGCCGTTTGGACCCGGCAATACAGCTCCGGTGTTCATCACACGCAATGTGAGCGACAGCGGCGAAGTCAGACTCGTGGGTAACGACAGCGACCACCTGAAACTTGAGTTGATTCAACACGAAAAACCAAATACGTCGATTGCTGCCATAGCATTCCAACAGCCGACCCACTACAATCACATCAAGTTGGGCGGTGCCATTGACGTGTGCTATTGTGTGGTAGAAAATCACTATCGGGGAGTTGTTACTCCTCAACTCAGAGTGCGTGACATTAAACCTGTCGATAAGTAGACAGCGCTCAGTGACCATAAGCAAGTGATATCAATGAATAAATTGATTTTGCGAAATATAGAAAATCCGGTGGTAATGGCTATACTTAATGCCACACCGGATTCGTTTTTCTCGTCGAGCAGATGGCAGAACGAATCAGTGTTCAGAAATCGCGTAGTCGAAATTCTCGAGCAGGGTGCAACAATCATTGATGTTGGTGGCTACTCTACTCGACCGGGTGCCGATTATGTCGAGACTGAAGAGGAAATCAGACGTGTCTCACAGGCAGTTAAAATCATTCGTGAAGTTTCGGATTCGGTAGCGATTTCGATAGATACGTTTCGCAGCGAGGTGATAAGCGTGTTAGTTGACAGATTCGGACAGATGATTGTCAATGACATTTCGGCTGGCGAGGCTGACTGCGATATGCTTAAAGTCGTAGCACACAACAAGTTGCCATACATAGCAATGCATATGATGGGCAATCCTCAGACTATGCAGTCGATGTGCCAATATGACAACGTGGTTGATGAGGTGTGCGAATACTTTGAAAAAAAGATTGAACAACTCGAACAGCTCGGCATATCTGACTATGCTATCGACCCCGGATTCGGATTCTCGAAAACGCTGGAACAGAACTACGAATTGCTGGGCGGAACAGAAAAATTGACTAAATTAGGAGCTCCGGTTTTGGTGGGAGTATCGCGCAAGTCGATGATATATAAAGCATTAGACACTACGGCAGAGCAATCGCTCGCAGGCACAATAGCCTTAGGCTGGGAGGCTCTCCGTCAGGGAGCCAAAATATTGAGAGTTCACGACGTCAAGGAGGCTGTCGATACTGTTCGATTGTGGAATTTTTATTGTAAAAACAGATGATTAAGGTCGAAAATATAAATAAATCATTCGGGCAGGTAGATGTTCTGAAAGATGTATCGTTGCACATTGCAGCAGGCGAGGTAGTCTCGATTGTGGGTCCGAGTGGCGCAGGTAAGACAACACTGTTGCAAATTATCGGCACACTGAGCAGACAGGACTCGGGTCGCGTACTGATTAACGGCGTGGATTTGAGTACGATAGGCGACAAAAAATTGTCTCGATTCAGAAACCAGAATATCGGATTTGTATTCCAATTTCACAATCTTCTCGGCGAGTTTACGGCACTCGAAAATATCTGCATTCCGGCCTACATCGCCGGCTCGGATCGCAAACAGACCGAACAACGGGCAGTGGAACTGCTCGAACTGCTGGGAATGAAACACCGTATGAATCACAAACCTTCGGAGATGTCCGGAGGCGAACAACAACGCGTAGCCGTTGCCCGAGCACTAATCAACTCGCCGGCTCTGTTGCTGGCAGACGAACCATCGGGCAATCTCGACTCGCACAATCGCGACGAGTTGCACTCGCTCTTCTTTGAACTGAGAGACAAACTCGGACAGACGATTGTGATTGTCACTCACGACAATGACCTTGCCCAGCGTTCGGACCGCAAAATTGAAATGCTCGACGGACGAATCATCAAATAACAAAATCGGAAAACGGTGTCAAAGGTTAACCTTCCATACTTTTTAGGCAGCAGACTATCGTCAAAATCGCACAAACAAAACAGTGTAATGGTGCGCATTGCGACGCTGAGCGTCTCTATCGGCATAGCCGTAATGATTTTGGCTCTGGGTGTAATTCACGGCTTCAAGAGCGAGATATCAAACGCATTAGGAGGTTTCGGAGCCCACATTACAATCACCTCAGTAGAGGGTAGCGGCTCGCCTGAGTCACAGCCAATCGTCTCTACGGCAAACTATCCGATTAACATTGCCCAACTTGAAGATGTCAAAAATATATATAGATTTGCACACAAAGCCGGCATTGTCAAGAATCGAGACGTAATGGAGGGTGTACTGCTCAAAGGTTACGGAACAGATTTTGATTGGAGCTTCTATGAACAGATGCTCGTTCGCGGGCGATTGCCCGAAGTCGGCAGCCAGACAAGAAATCGAGACATTATGATATCAGAACGATTGGCTGCACAACTCGATTTGGATACGGCATCAAAGGTCGAAATGTTGTTCGTGCAGAATCCACCGCGCAGAGATTTATATCGGGTATCGGGCATATATCGCAGCAACTTCGAGGAGATGGATAAAGTGTTGATGATTACAGACATACGCAATATCCAACGTCTGAACAACTGGAACAATAATCAAATTACGGGCTATAAAGTAAACGGCCACGACATAAGAGATTTAAACAATCTGTATGATTTGGTGTGCTCCACGATGAATGCCGACTCGACAATCAACGAATCGCTGTATGTATCCGACCTGAAACAGAGACACAGAATAATATTCGATTGGTTAGCTACGCACGACCTTAATGCACTTGTAATCATCATTGTAATGCTGATTGTATCGGTCTTCAATATGGCAGCAGCACTGCTGATTATACTGCTGGAAAAGAGCAAGTTCATCGGAATAATGAAAACTCTGGGCGCAGACAACAGCCTGCTGAAACGGGTGTTTATCTGGAGAACTGTATATATTGTGATTAAGGGGCTGGTGTGGGGAAACATATCGGGGATTGGGCTTTGTCTGCTGCAAAAATATACGGGAGCAATAAAACTCGACTCGGCAGGATATTTTCTCAGTCAAGTGCCAATTGATTTCAACTGGTCGCAATTGGTGATGCTCAACATCTCAGTCTTTGCCGTAATCATTGTCTGCCAGATAATTCCAACACATATCATATCAAGAATATCGCCAGAAAAGAGTTTACGTTATGAGTAATCTAAAACCATATTCAGGAGAAGAATCGAAAACCGAACAGGTGCAAAATATGTTTGACCGCGTAGCTCGTCGTTACGACCTGCTCAACCATCTGCTGTCAATGGGAGCAGATATCCACTGGCGCAACCTGACAGTAAAACAAGCTACGGCTAATAAGCCACAAAAAATCGTAGACCTTGCGTGCGGCACAGCCGACCTCACTATTGCATTGGCTCGCAAGGCTTTAGATGCAGAGCTGTCGGGCTACGACCTGTCTGAAGGAATGTTAGAGGTGGGACGACGCAAAGTGCGTGCAGCCGGACTCGATGGGAGAATCACACTCGAACAAGGCAATGGAGAAGCATTGCCCGTTGAGACAGAATCAGCTGATTCTGTGACTATTGCATTCGGAATTCGAAACTTCGAACACCCTGAGCTCGGACTCAAGGAGATGACCCGAATACTGAAACCAAACGGCAGACTCGTAATTTTGGAATTTTCGATGCCATCAAATTCGCTCTTCCGCGCCCTCTACAAATGGTACTTCAAAAACATTCTGCCAACGGTTGCGGGCTGGATTTCGGGCGACCGCAAGGCGTACGAATATCTGCCAAAATCGGTAGAGCTATTCCCCAGCGGACAAAAATTCGCAGATATGATGATTGAACAGGGCTGCAAAACCGTGACCATTAAATCGCTAATGGGCGGTATAGCAATGATTTACACCGGCATAAAGTAGAGTGACAATGAAAAAACTGATTCTGATATTCACATTAGCGCTGCTTAGTTCGTGTAATTTTTACAGCAAAGATATTCTGGCTCCTGAAAACCCGAAAATCAGCAACATACAAATAGCAACAAACTCGGTTAGCGCTGATTTACAGGTAGATATTCTATCGAAACGCAACATCAGACTATCTGCAACAGACCTGAACATCTGCGACCAGAACGGACGAAAAATAGGCATACTGAGAATCAGTGACATCAAAATAAAGAGAGGAACCAATCGGTTATTGATTCCTCTAAAGCTCTATATATCAAGTTCTCCAATAAAAATCATCTCAATTCTCAACGACGGAGGCATAGAAAATCTGCGCATCAACGGCTCGATAAAGGTCAAATCTGGACTCTTGGGCAAACGCCTCAGATTTGAGAACATCACGATTGAAGATTTTCTCGATGGTTATCTAAGGCAATTTGCTGACTAAATATTACTCTCAATCCACTGAGTAAGCTCAATAAACTGCTCACAACTAAGTGTTTCCGGGCGCAACGAGAAGAACTGATGCTCACCTTGCAGCGTCGGGAATGCCCCCTTGAGCGAATTTCTCAAAGTCTTTCTGCGCTGGTTAAACGTAGCCTTAACGACACGGAAAAAAAGCGAATCGTCGCAAGGCAACTTACCCCGACCGTTGCGTTTGAGTCGAATCACACCACTCTTGACCTTAGGCGGCGGATTGAACACACCCTCGCTCACAGTGAACAGATACTCAATATCATAGTAGGTCTGCAACAGCACGCTGAGTATTCCGTAATCACGGCCACCAGGTCCCGCAGCCAGACGTACAGCCACTTCGCGCTGTAACATACAGACAACCTCGGGAACACGATCGCGATTCTCCAGAATGCGGAAAAATATCTGCGACGAAATATTATACGGAAAATTACCAACGACATTGAACTGCTGGAAAAAGTCACCATCGAATGGCATCTCGAGAAAATCCGCAGCCAAAAGATTCAGTTGTGGAAAATTAATCTTCAGATATTCAACACTTTCCGAGTCAACTTCGACTGCACACAAATCAACATCATTGCGCTGTAACAGGAATTGTGTCAGCACTCCCGTACCCGGACCAATCTCTAATGTACGCTGACAACGATTTACCTCAAGAGCCGAGGCAATTCGCTGAGCAACAGACATATCAGTCAAAAAATGCTGACCTAAACGTTTCTTTGGACGAACGTACATCTATCTATTTTTTATGTATTCATCAATCGCCTGAGCAGCCTTGCGGCCTGCGCCCATAGCCAAAATTACCGTAGCAGCACCGGTCACCGCGTCACCGCCTGCAAAGATTCCGGGACGGGTCGTAGCTCCATTTTCGTCGGCAACAATACCACCGTAACGAGTCGTTTCTAATCCCGCAGTAGTGCTCTTAATCAGCGGGTTAGGCGAAGTTCCCAATGCCATAATCACCGAGTCGCATTCGATTTCAAACTCAGAACCTTCGACCACCTGAGGCGATCTACGAC
The DNA here is from genome assembly GCA_045656065.1 of Rikenellaceae bacterium. GTDB lineage: Bacteria > Bacteroidota > Bacteroidia > Bacteroidales > Rikenellaceae > CAJGBR01. The sequence continues at coordinate 5,914 of JAZOQL010000296.1, forward strand.
CCGACGCATCAGGCTCACCGAGCTCCATTCTGACGCATTTCACAGCTCGCACCCAGCCCTTGTCGTCGCCCATAATCTCAACAGGATTGGTAAGCAACTGAAAATCAATACCCTCTTGCTTAGCGTGATGCACCTCCTCAACTCGTGCCGGAAGCTCAGCCTCGCTGCGACGATAGACAATTACCGATTCGGCACCCAATCGCTTAGCAGTTCTGACCGAGTCCATTGCAACATTTCCGCCGCCGACTACTACGACCTTGTTGCCCACAAAAATAGGCGTATCCGAATTGTCATCAAAGGCCTTCATCAAATTAGCTCGCGTCAAAAATTCATTGGCAGAAACTACTCCATTGAGGGTTTCTCCCTTGATATTCATAAACTTAGGCAATCCCGCACCTGTGCCAATAAACACAGCTTCATAGCCCTCATCGTCCATCAGCGAATCAATCGTAACCGTACGACCTACTACGACATCTGTTTCAATCTCGACGCCGAGTCGGCGAACATTTTCAATTTGAGCATCAACAATGCGCTCTTTGGGCAGCCTGAACTCAGGAATACCATAGCTCAACACACCACCGGCACGATGCAAAGCCTCGAAAATTTTAACCTCATAGCCCATCTTTGCCAAGTCTGCAGCACACGCCAAACCTGCTGGTCCACTGCCGATTACAGCTACGCGATGACCATTTGAGGGCGCTTTTTCAAAATCCGAAAATCCATTTTCTCGAGCCCAATCACCCACGAAACGCTCCAATTTTCCGATGCTGACAGGCTCACCCTTGACGCCCATAACGCAAGCTCCCTCGCACTGATTTTCCTGAGGACAAACACGACCGCAAATCGACGGAAAAATCGAATCTTCGTATATCACGCGCGCAGCCTCCGCGAAATCGCGATTGCGAATTGCCTGAATAAATGTGGGTATCTGAATCGAAACAGGACACTTAGTTCGACAACGCGGATTGCGACAATTTATACATCTATAAGCCTCATCTACAGCCTCTTGCTCGTTGTAGCCGTAGCAAACTTCATCAAAATTTTTATTTCTTACATCAGGTTCCTGCTCTCTGACAGGCACTCTAAATAAACCTTTTGCCATAAATTTTCGAACTAAATTAATTAAAATCCCACTCGACAGATATGTCCTTCGGCACGCTCTTTTGCAGCCTTTAACTTTCTGCTTTCAAGTGTTTTATACATTGACTGACGGCGTATTGCCTCGTCATAATCAACAAGGTGACCGTCGAATTCTGGACCATCGACACAGGTGAAATAGATTTTACCGCCAACCGACACGCGGCAAGCTCCGCACATACCCGTACCATCAACCATCAGCATATTAAGGCTGACAATGGTTTTTATACTGTATTTCAGCGTAGTAGCTGCTACGAACTTCATCATCACCATCGGGCCTATAGCCACCACAACGTCGTAGTTTTTGCCCTCATTTTGAATCAGGTCGTCGATTTTCTGAGTCACAAGCCCCTTGAATCCGCAGCTACCATCATCTGTGGTAACATACACATTATCTGCCACTTGCGACATTTCATCGACATAAATCAACATATCTTTGGTCTTAGCCCCGATAATCACATCAGCCTTGACACCCTGCTGATTCAGCCACTTGACCTGCGGGTAAACCGGAGCAGTTCCGAGTCCCCCCGCCACAAATAGAATCTTTTTATTTTTCAGCTCTTCGATATTTTCATAAACAAACTCCGAAGGGTTGCCAAGCGGCCCAACAAAATCGGTCAGAGCATCGCCCTGCTCCAAGTCGCAAATCTTCTGCGATGAGTAGCCAACTATCTGAATTACAATCGTCACAGTCCCTTCAGCCACATTATAATCAGATATGGTCAGCGGAATTCGCTCGCCCTGTTCACCAACTCGCACAATGACGAATTGACCTGGTTTTGAGGACTTTGCAACTCGTGGCGCATAGACCTCCAATTGATAGATATTTTCGGCAAGTTTTACCTTGCGTTTGATTGTAAACATATATTTAATTTTTAGATTTCACAACATTTGCAACAATTCGCACTCGACGCATTGGTCGCTCTGAATCGTTGGTAATCAGCTCTATATACTCATTAAGCCGCCCTGTCTCAACACACTTCACAGAGAGCGTCAGCTCGGATTTCCGTTTTGTCTCAAGCGTGTCCATTTCGACCGAAGCCGACAGCAACTCACAACTCGCAATTATCTTCCTGATTATCAGCTCTTTTTTACCAACATTTTTGAGCCCGACAACTACATTTTTCACACTACCCGACTCCACCTCTCCGAGATGAAACAGTTGTTGGTCAATGTACAATTTTGGCGCTGTTCCATCCTGATTATCAGACTCTAAGGAAAAATCCTCGACAACAACCACACTGACAGGCAAAATAATTTCTTCATCATCAATTTTCACTCTAACTGTGTGATTAACAGTACCCCAGAGCATCGAATCCGCAGCCTCATAAATCACTCCCAGACTCACCCGCTGACCAGATTCAATTTTATTCGAAGTCAGTTGCAATTTTATATTCCGACTCTCAGGCTCACTCGGCTCAACCATAACACTCTCGTTTCCAGAGTTATAGAGCTCGATTTTCCCGACTACAAATCTTCCGTGAGCAGTATATCCCAAATTTAGCGACTGCACATTAGCGCGAATCTTGCCACATAGCTCATAGGGATAGAGATACTCTGGCGAGAGTTTCGCCTCGACTACACCCCTGACAATCAACTCAGTAGGCTGCTTAGACAAATTGTGATAGACATAAATCGGCTTATAAAATCTGCCCGATTGCCCCTGAGGATTAAATCTGACCTTAATGCTCCCCGACTCGCCCATTCTGAGCGGTTTCGACTGAAAATCGACCTTGACGCAACCACAAGACGAAACTACACGATTGACAATCAATATTTTAGAAGAACGATTATAAAATTCAAACTCACATACTGCCGAGGAATCTGACTCGGACAAGGTTCCAAAATCAAAATTTTTCGAAGTGAAAATCAATCCGTTCTGAGCCCTGCACGATAAGGTCGACAGCACTCCGCAGCACAACAATAACAGACTTATTTTCAATACATTAAACCTCACGACCAAGTTCTGCAAACATCGAAAAATCGTCATCAATTCCACAACCGATAGTTGTCAGCATATCCCCGACAATCGCAGCACTGACGCCACATTCCATCAACTTGCGCTGAATATGTTTAATCTTAATTCGACCGCCCGCAAATCTAATATCCGCCTCAGGATTCACGATTCTAAACATTGCAAAACTCTTAATCAGCTCATCATCACTCAGTTGCGGCATATTTTCAAGTTTCGTTCCGGCAATCGGGTTCAGCACATTCAGAGGAATAGACTTAACGCCCATATCTCTCAGTGTAACAGCCATTTCCACACGCTGTTCCATAGTTTCGCCCATACCGATAATGCCGCCGCTGCAGACTGTCATACCGACCTCCTCAGCCCACTTTAGCGTCGCAAACTTCTCTTGCTGAGTATGTTTCGTGCACAACTGGCCGAAATACGACGGAGCCGTTTCAATATTGCAATGATATCTTTCCACTCCCGCATCGCGCAATTTTTGAAGTTGCTCCTTATTAAGCAAACCCATTGATGCACAAAGTTTTAACGATGTTTTTTCTTTTAAAGATTTGAATATTTCAACGGCACGCTCCAGCTCATCACCGCTCATTGCGCGCCCACTCGTAACCAACGAAAATCTACGAATACCCTTCGCCTCATTATACTGAGCCATATCCAAACAGGTCTGCTCATCAACCAACGGATAAATTTCGACATCACAGCGGTGAAAACTCGACTGCGAACACCACTTGCAATCCTCGCTACAACGACCGCTGCGGGCATTTATTATCGAGCAAGTATCCATCTTTTTGCCCGAAAAATGTTCTCTCAGCGAGTCGGCCAATCGACACAATTCATCAGCTGTACACTCATTAACAAGTTCTAACACAGCCTCTTTGCTCAAATTCAATCCCTGTTTTATATTTTCTAAGAGTTCTTGCAGATTTTTCATTTCACTAAAAAAATTCATAATTTCAGGCAAAATTACTAATTTTGGGTCACATTTGGAAGTATTATGATTGAAAAGGGAATTTATTTTGTAAGCGGCATCGACACCGACTGCGGCAAGACATTTGTGACAGGGTCGTTGGCTCGCGAGTTAATGCTATCAGGTAGAAATATTGCTACACAGAAACTTATTCAGACCGGCTGTGAGGGGATATCCGAGGACATTTTAACACACCGTCAACTGATGGGCATCGAACCTCAGGACTACGACCTCAGCAGAGTATCGTGTCCCATTGTCTATTCGCACCCCTGTTCTCCGCATCTGGCAGCCAAAATCGACAACAAAGTCATTGATATAAAGGCTATTGACAAATCAACCGAAGAACTTTCAGCCCGTTTCGACACGCTGCTAATTGAGGGTGCGGGCGGGCTAGCCGTTCCAATCACCGAGCACTACACAATGGCCGATTACGCTGCCGAGCGCAACCTGCCGCTCATCTTTGTGACCTCGCCACGACTTGGCAGCATCAACCACACAATTCTGAATTTTGAATTCTGCAAGGCTAAAAACCTAACAATTAAGTATTTGATTTATAACAATTTCGGCTCGAGCGACAAACTCATCATCGACGACACACGAGATTACATAATTACTCAGGCACTGAGATATTTTCCGCAGTGTGAAATTCTGGAACTCCGCGAAAACAAATTCATCAAACTCAAATAAAAAAAGGCTGCCCCGAAAAGGCAGCCTTAAATTATGACCTCTAAAAACTATTAGTCGTTCAAAGAGAAGCGTTTGTAAGCAACAACCTTAGCTTCAGGATCGATGCTCTTCAAGTAAGCTTCAACAGTCATCTTGTCATTCATAACGAACTTTTGGTTCATCAAAGTATTTTCTTGCAAGAATTTGTTAACCTTACCTTCAGCAATCTTATCCAACATTTGTTCAGGTTTGCCTTCGATGCGAGCTTGTTCGCGACCGATTTCGCGTTCTTTTTCGATGATGTCAGCCGGGCAGTCTTCCTTAGAAATTGAAACAGGAGCCATAGCTGTAGCCTGCATTGCAATTTCCTTAGCAACTTGTGCCGGAACTTCCTTGTTGAAGCCCAACAATGAACCGAGCTTGTTGTTCATATGAACATAACCACCACAGAATGCAGCTTCGATACGAGCATAGAATGGCATTTCAACTTTTTCACCTGTTTGACCAGATTTAGCAACGATCATTTCTTCAACTGTTTGATCGCCAGCCTTTACAGCCTTCAGAGCTTCGATATCTGCACAGTCATTCTTGATAGCGATATCCATAATTTCGTTTGCTGTTGCAGCAAAACCTTCATTCTTAGCAACGAAGTCTGTTTCGCAAGCCAAGCAAAGCATATATGCCTTAGCACCTTCAACACGAGCAACAACAACACCTTCGGTTGCGGTACGGTCAGCACGTTTTGAAGCAATCAATTTTCCTTTTTCACGAATGATTTCTTGTGCACGTTCAAAATCGCCATTAGCTTCAGCCAATGCGTTCTTGCAGTCCATCATACCTGCTCCGGTCATCTTACGGAGTTTGGCAACATCTGCAGCTTTAATTTCCATAGTACTATGTTTTTAAGTTATTGATTTTAATATTATAGCTCGCAAAATTAATCTTTTTTTCAAAAACAGCCAAGAAATTTTTCAATTAATTCTGCCAAAATAAAAAATTAGGCTCACAATGGGGCAGTTTCATTTGCTAAAGGAGCTCGAGTTTGACAAGTTCGAGTTTAGACCCCGATTTTTTCAGCACATCAAATTTCAGATTTCCGATTGTCAGACTTTGACCGTGCGAGGGCATTCCCTCGTTATTAAACTGTATAAAGCCCGCCAACGTATCGTATTCATCTGAGGTCGGAATCTCGAAATCATACTTTTCGTTCAGGTAGTCAATTTCGAGCCTGCACGACAACACATAATGGGTCGAATCGATACATTTTTCCACCATTTCCGATTCGTCGTGTTCGTCCTCTATTTCGCCGAAAATCTCCTCAAGAATATCCTCGATTGTAATCATTCCGGCAGTTCCGCCAAACTCGTCGATAACGATAGCCAACGATTGGTGGTGTTTGATAAACGAACTGAGCAATCGCTCGACCATCATACCTTCGGTAACGTAATCGACCTTTATCAGCACCTCGCGGATAGTTTTCGGGCTCCTGAACAAACTCTTACTTGTGACATATCCGATGATATTGTCGATTGTGCCCTCATAGACGGGGATTCGCGAATAGCGAGTCTCGGTGAACAACGCCTGCAATCGCTCGATTGACTGATTGACATCAATTGTCTCCATATAGATTCGCGGCACCATACAGTGGCGAACCTTCAATTCCGAAAAGTCCAATGCCTTTTGGAACAGTTTCAAATCGTCATCTGAGGCCGGTTCCGACTCGATTTCCACCGAAGCATCCTCGACCAAATGCGCCAAGTCTATTTTATTAAACGTATCTGTTCCTCGTTGATTATTCACCTTCAATCCGAAGATTCTCAGCATAATAGACGAAAGTCCTGTCGAGAATTTCGCTATCGGGTAGAGCAATATGTAAAAGAAGTAAATCGGCACAGAGAAGTACCTGAGGTAGAAATTGGGATTGGCCTTTACTACGGCTTTGGGCAGAAATTCGGCAGTAAAAATTATCACAATCGTAGAGATGATTGTCTCCACGACAAACGATGTACGTTGATTTTCCTCAGCCCAGCCACCGAATATCGATGCCAACAGCACGGTCATCTGCAACGAATAGACAACCAACGCAATATTATTTCCCACCAAAATTGTAGTTACATACTGCCCCGGATTTCGATTAAAGACCGAAACTATTTTCGAGAATGTCTTGTGCGACTTTCGGTCAATCTCGAGTTTGAGTCTGTTTGACGACAGATATGCAATCTCCATCGCCGAGAAAAACGCCGACAGAATCAACATCGCAATAATCGAGACTACAACTGCAACCATATCATTATCAAACTATTCAGACACTTTGACCGAATCCTGAGCCACCATCAGCGAGTCGCTATGATGCACCGTAGAATCTCTCTGGGTTGAATCCTGCTGAGCGACTGCATTGACCGCAATCCGACCTTTGGGTTTTCTAAACAAGAAATTTTCCATTCGTTCGTCCGATTCAAATCCCTCACCCACCATAACATCTTGTTGCTGAGTGACTTTAGACTCGACATTAGAATATATTTTCTTTGTTTTCTGATCCCAGAATAGTTGTTCGGTTTCGAGCACCTCGCCCTTAGCATTGCGCGCAACAACATTACCTCTCACCTCCCAGAGTTTATCCTTTTCGAGAAAGATTGCATAATCGCCCCTCAAGTCCGATTCGACCTGACTCGAGTCGTTATAGGTGGTTATATGCAGCCCCTTTCTGTACTCGGTATATGGCTTTTCAGCCAATTCATATCGTTCCATAAGCGGAGCCTCGAAACGATAATTAACCTTTCCATTCTCCGACGAAATCAACAACATATCGACTGTTTTTTGAGTCATCAGCGTATCCTCGTCGACTGTCGATTGGGTTGTAGCTCTGTCACAAGAATAGAACATAAGAGTCGTGCCGACGAAAATCGACACGACCTTAAACATATTTTTCAAAAAGTTTATCACGTTTTACTCTTTACGTTCGCGCACTTTAGTTGAACCCTTGATCCAACCAGCATTGACCTCGTATGCAGTTCCCGGAGTTTTTGAGCGGAAGAAACATTCGTCCTTAGTCGGGAAACTTGCCGAGCAGTTGTTGACCAATGACTGAATAACCTTAATAGTCTTTTCGTCATCGAGCAATGAGATAGCACGTTGCAAATTATCAACAGCCAACCAATAGATAGTCTGACGATCCCACTCTTCCACCTGCAAGCCATTAGCTGCGAATGCGTATGCCTGACCGAGTGCGAAGTATGCCAAACCGTTCTTCGAGTTGAGACCAATTGCCTGACGAGCATAGTTTGCTGCAGCCTGATATTTCTTTGCGTCCAACATATAGCGAGCACCATTAACCAATAGGTCTGAACGTCTCTCAGTATTTGGTTCAAGGCTAACGGCCTTATCCATATACTCAGCAGCGCGAGTGATATCGCCCTTACGTTCATAGAAACCTGACAATTGCAATGCTGTCATCGGGTCTTTAGTCAAGTTGAAGTAACCTTCCAAAGTTGTTTGCAGGAACTCTGATTCGGGAGCTTCGCGCTGAACATAGTAGATAACTTTCTTGAACAAAGCTGTATCTGTTGGGTTTTCAGCGAGCTTCGGAGCAAACATCTTCTGAAGGTTTTCGATATTTGCAGCACCACTCTTAATCATTTTTTGTTCCATAGCCTGTTTATACTGAACGTGTTTTTCGTTCGATTCGTCGAGCATCTTCGAGAGTCTGTCGAACGAATCGAGATAATCTTCAGTAGCCAACATATCGGTTGAAACATATACTTCATCGAGGTAGTTGAAGTAGTAATAAACTACGTCGCCATTGACTGCACCTGCTTTTTGACCAGCTTCGATAGCTTCGTCCAGATACATCATAACAGTTTCAACGTCATCTTTTCTGTATGTACAGTAGTCCATAGCCTTGCGTTCCTTAACAGCCACTTCGCTTTTGGGGAAGAACTCCATACGGCGGTCATAGTAGTACATCAACGAGTCGACATACATATCACGTTCTTCGAGTTCAGTTGCAAGGTTAACCTTCATTTTGTAGTAGTTCAACACCAAAATGTAGGCATTTTGAGAGGCTGCCGGAGCAACGTTAATGAAGCAAAATGCGTGTTTTGTTGCAGTTTCTGGATCTTTAACATCGTTCGCATCTTTCATCATATTCATTCTCTCGAGCACCATCATACGGGTTGCTGTATCAGCACCGTAGCGGGGGTCACTAAGGTAACTCTGAGCCTGAGTCAGTCCACATACGGCCACCAACACAAGCGTTAACATCACACGTTTCATAACATTTTCTGTTTGCGATTTCTTGTAGTTTTTCTCCATCTTTAGTTATTTTTATTGTTTTGTTTTCCTACTTATATTTGTATTTCTTAAACCAGCCATCAGCTCCGTAAAATGCGAATCCGACACTCAGGCTCCAAAAATCGGTCTTGATCACTCCCCCTGCATCATATCCGTTACGTCCATACTCGGCAGCCACGTTGATACTCGAACTCTGTTTCATCGGCAGTTTCACGCCCACACTCACCACTCGAGTTTTCAGCCTGCGCCCCAAATCCACCACATAACAGCCATTATATCTAACGCCCACTCTGTATGTCACTCTGTTCCAAAAATTCCGCACATCTCCCGGGTTTGGAACAAACTCGCCTCCCAGAGCCAGCACACAGTTATCTGCCCACGAGATTCGCCCACTGACAGCACGTTCATCATCAAACGAACGACTCCAGCGTTGCAGCTCCCAATCCCCAGCCACAGCCCACTTTCGACTTCGCCAAACCGCACCTACCACCCAACTGCTCGGCAACCTGAGCCTGCTGTTTCGAGTCACATTCGACACCGTATCCACTCCCGACACGACAATCTCCTGAGTCTCAAATCGGCAATTTGCCTCTGGAACAAACCTCAGCCCCAACACCAAACGTTTATTCTCCTTTTCAAACACGCGCCACTGCACCGAGACTCCCGAAAGCACTTTGGCATACGAATAATCACGTTCGACATCGAGTTTCTGCCCCAGCGTATCCCCCTCAAAAGAGCAGCCATACGCCTGGCAACTGCCTGTTATATTGCAATTATGCAACAATATTTCGACTCCCACAGTCAGCCACTCTGTCACTTGACAACCTACGCCCAACGACCAGCGCGTCACTCCGCCATCACCCTGATAGTCATAAACCATCTCTCCTTGTTGAGCCACACTCTTCTCTTTGATTCCCCGGCTACCCGACTCGGCAACACCGTCACTCGCCCGAATTTCATCAGCGAATCGCACTCTATATCCCACGCTCGAACGAGGTTCAAGGTCGAATCCCACACCCCATCTTTTCATCAAAGGTGCTACAAAAGAAACGTTTGCGAGGTTTAGTGTATTGTTTGTTTTGCGAAAATTTCCACTCTTCTGATAAAAATTTCCCCAACACACCCCCATATCCATCAGCATAGTGTTGCGAGCCACACGAGCATACGAAGCGACATTTCGAGGATTAATCTCCACGGCCGAATAGTCAGCCACACCGACTCCGCCCATTGCTCTCTGAGCCGTCGTCATACTCGACTCAAGTTGGCCTATTCCATAGAACGTATATGGCGAGAATGTCCCCACACTGCTTTGCTGAGCCTGAGCCTGCAAAGCAGCAAGCAGACTACCGATTACTATTATTTTGCTGTATTTGCACATTGTACTCAAGAATTCGATTCAGTCCGTAGACCACCAAATCTCGAGTAGCCATCATTGGGTATTTAAACCAACGCGCAAAATAATCGCCATCGCCACCGGTAAATACAATTCTCAAATCGGGATACTTTTCCATATAGTGGTCCAAATATCCCTGTATTTCAAATACAATGCCGTTCACCACACCCGAACCTATTGCCGACTCGGTTTTATTTGGAGTCAGTTCCACCTGTTCGGGCACTTCGCACAACGGCAACGAATGAGTAAACTTATGCAGTGCATTAAACCTCATCTTGAGTCCCGGAGAGATTACCCCGCCCAGAAACTCGCCCTCTGCCGATACGAAATCGACAGTAATTGCGGTACCGAAATCGACAATCAAAATATTGTTATTTGGATACACCGCAGCGGCAGCTACGGCTCCGGCGATTCGGTCGTGTCCCAAAGTTTTGGGATTAGCATAGAGGTTTTTAATTGGAATCTCGAGTGTATCATCAAACCAAAAATACTGATTGACACGTTTTTTCACGCTCTCCAAGCAATCGTCGCCGTCGGTTCTTGTCGAGACTGCAATCACCGAATCAATCTTCGGATAGCGCTTGAACAGCTGGTCGAAGAATGTTTCATCAGGATTTTCGATTCTGAACGTATCAACAATCTGGTGGTCTTTCAGCACCGCCATTTTGGTCATACTATTACCTATATCTATGGCAAGATTCATTACATTCGATTTTCGTTAAAGTGCAAAGTTAATGATTTTTCTTTGAAAACAAACCTCCATTCAAAAGTTTTTTCACATAATATTAAACCTACACTATAAATTTCATCGCCTCGACACCGGCTTTTGCATCTGCCACGCGCTTTACACTAACCTGCAATCGGTTATTGAACTGCTTGAAAGTGTATCGCTCGGGGTGTGAGGTCACCTGCTGAAGAATATGTTTAAATTTGTCTGTCTTATAGTAGTTACTATGCTGGTCTTCTACAAAATAGAGAATCATTATTCCATTTTTCATCAGCACTTTATCGAAGCCCGACTCTACAGCCAACCATCTGAGTCTTAATATATTGAGCAATTCTTCGACCTGATTGGGCAGTTGACCGAAACGGTCGGTCAACATTTCCACAAATTCGGTTATCTCTTTTTCGGTCTGCATCGAGTCGAGCTGTTTGTACAGAGCAATCTTCTCGCGTGTCGAGCCTATGTAACTATCCGGAATCAGCGCCTCGCGGTCGGTATCAACCTGACAATCTGTGACATATCGTATATTTTCTGCACTGACTTTTTTCTCTGACTGAGGTTCATCTATCGCCATCTCAATGTGCAGTTCGGCGATAGCCTCGTTCAGAATCTTTTGATACGTCTCGAAGCCTATATCCGAGATGAATCCGCTCTGTTCACCGCCGAGTATATTTCCCGCGCCTCGAATATCCAAATCCTGCATCGCAAGATTGAATCCAGCACCCAAGTCCGAAAACTCCTCGATGGCACGCAGACGGCGGCGCGCATCATCGCTCAGCACACTTTCGGGCGGAGTCAATATATAGCAATAGGCCTTTCGGTTCGAGCGCCCAACTCTACCCCTGAGCTGGTGCAAGTCGCTCAAGCCGAACCAATGTCCATTATCTATTATTATGGTATTTGCATTGGGGATATCAATTCCTGCTTCGATAATTGTTGTAGCCACCAACACATCATACTCGCCATAAATGAAATCCATAATCAGTTTTTCAAGTTCCTCGGATTTCATCTTTCCGTGTCCGACTGCGACCCGAGCCTCAGGCAACAGGCGGTTAATCATACCCTTCACCTCCATTATCGACTCGACTCGGTTGTGCAGAAAATAAACCTGACCTCCACGCGACAGTTCCTGTGAAATTGCATCTTTAATCAACTCTTCGTCAAACAGATGCACCTCTGTTTCAACGGGTTGACGGTTAGGCGGCGGAGTATTGATAACCGACAAATCTCGCGAACCCATCAACGAGAATTGCAAAGTTCGGGGTATAGGCGTAGCCGTCAGTGTCAGCGTATCGACATTGGCCTTCACCTGACGCAGTTTTTCTTTGCTTGCCACTCCGAATTTTTGCTCCTCGTCGATAATCAGCAGCCCCAAATCCTTGAACTCCACATCTTTGTTCAACAATCGGTGAGTGCCAATCAATATATCAATTTTGCCAGCCTTGAGGTCTGCGAGTATTCCGCGAATCTGAGTTGCAGTCCGCGTTCTGCTGATTTGCTCGACACGCACTGGGAATTCGCGAAAACGTCTCGAGAATGAGCGGTAGTGTTGCAGACACAGAATCGTAGTCGGCACAAGCACAGCCACCTGTTTACCGTCTGTGGCAGCCTTGAAGGCTGCCCGCACCCCCACCCCAGTCTTCCCAAACCGGACATCGCCACAGCCCAGACGATCCATAGGAGCCGACGACTCCATATCGGCCTTAACATCAGCCACCGCCTTCTGTTGGTCGGGAGTATCCTCGTACATAAACGACGCCTCAAGCTCATACTGCAGGTAGGTATCGGGCGAGAAACTGAATCCCTTTGATGCTTTTCGCTTGGCATACAGCGCAATAAGTTCTTTGGCAATATCCTTAACCTTAGCCTTTGTTGTCTGTTTCAATTTCTGCCAAGCACCCGAACCGAGTTTATGAATTTTCGGTGGTTCGGAATCCTTATCCTTATATTTTGAGATTCGGTGCAGCGCGTGAACATTCACCAGCAACACATCATTATCGCGATAGACAAGTTTTATCGACTCGACCATCTTGCCGTTCTCATTGGTTCTGACCAGTCCGCCGAAACGTCCAACTCCGTGGTCGATGTGCACCACGTAGTCGCCCACCTTCAGGGCATTCAGTTCGCTAATGGTAATCGACTCGCTACGTCTGACCTCCTTATGCAGCGAATACTTATGGTGACGGTCGAATATCTGATGGTCTGTAAATAGATTTATTTTAAGCTCGTGGTCGATATAACCCGAGTGCAAACTGCACGACAGATTATCAACAACCACCTTACGGTCAGACGATTGTGCGAATATATTTTCAAGGCGTTCGATTTGAGCCTTGTTGTCGGTAACGATTACATTCTCATATCCCGCATCGGCTGCTCCAGCCAAAGTATCGGTCAGCAGGGTAAAATTCTTATTGAAAACCGGCTGACTCTCGGTGTTGAATCTCACTCGGTCATCGGTGCGAATCTCCTTTAGCGACTCGTTGAGCAAAACTGTACCCTTTTGAGACAATCGCTCAGCAAGCCCACTTTTTGATATAACAAAACTCTCAGCATCAACCTGTTCCACGCCTCGATTCATTGCCGCAGCAATATACTTCACGCGCACCTCGCCC
>JAZOQL010000297.1:0-5092 GCA_045656065.1 Rikenellaceae bacterium
CCCCAACGTTCCTATCTTTGCCCCGGTAATCTTCCTTACTATAGGGGTGAACATATCTTCTACGGCGCCGGAGTAATCGACTACAAACACCACCAAAAATTGAATGATCAATAGAACTAAAATTGGATCCATTTTTTACTTAATTTTATCTAATATTTTTAGCACTTTTTTTCTTATAGTCGGGGTGCTTACGCCGAAGAACAACGCCGTTTTTGAATATGCCTGAAGTTCCAGATAGACGGCTAAAATACGTCTCTCGGCTTCATTCAAGTCAGTCCATATAGCCTGCTTGTATTCGAGCATCAAGTCGTCGTCGTTTTCTGTCGGGGCGAAATACTCCATCTCAAGTGCCTTGAAATCTACTTCCATTATATTTTAATATCATCGGGTATGTCAAGCTCTTTCTGCGTGAGTTCGTCGCTTGACAAGTCGAATTTTCGGAACTCCTTGAAGAACGGGGAAGTGCGGCTGTGCCATTGGTTCCGTATCCATCTTGTGATAAGGGCGTTGATGTGTCCGTTGTCGTATGCGTCCGTCAGTTTGTCCAAGTCGTATGTGAGAAGCCACAGCCAGCACTCCTGCGTCAAGTCGTTCTTCAACTCCCTGTTGCTTGACTTGTTCGTCTGATAACGGACGCATCTCTCAACGAGCCCCGTATCCTGCAGGTAATCCACTATCTCCTTACGCTTCGCTTCCATCCTTTCTCTTGAGTTTTCCTGCGTACAACGCCTTTGACGGCTCGAGAACCCAACACTGCTCAACCTGTTCGTAGTTCTCCAAATCGTCCGCTTTCGCTGTGTAGTGGCTGTGTTTCCATTCGGACTTTTCTGGGTGATAAGTTGACAAATCGTAAACCCTGTACACCCCGTCGTCATTGAAGAATACGACGAGAAGCCCGCCCTGCGTGATAATCTCGTCTCCCTTTCCTACGCTGATGTTGTCTGTGGGATACTTGTCGCTCTTGAAATTCCTGCACTTCGCCTCAACCTGTATGGTGTCCCCGCTCTCTATGTCTGCGTCGAAAGTTTCGTACTGCGGGTGTTGGTGGACTTCGATGTACGGGTTTATCTGTGCGAACACGCAGGCGAGAATGTAGCGTGCCCACGCTTCCTTGACTAAAAAATCCTTTCTCTTTGTGCGGGCTGTATCCTGAACGCTCTGTGTGTATGCCGACAGGAGTCCCAAATCGTTGTGAACTTTGAGAAGTTCTTTCTCGTACGGTTTATAATCCATTATCCTTTTTATTAAAAAATACATAATCAGCCGTCCGAGTAAAGAGAAAAAACAAAAAAAAGAGCCCTTTAGGGGCTCAAGAGATAAAATATGTAGAAATTCAAGGAGAATTCGACTATCCCGGAAGCCGGATTGCCTCCGGGACGGAACTGAGTCACAAGGTTACAAAAGACTCAGCAGACATTTGGGACTCTCTGTTTCCGAGCAAAGGCTGCGGATAAACCCATAAGCCGTATTTTTATATTATCACTTAATCCCAATATACAAAAAAAATCAGACACCATCGAATTTTGTGTAAGGCATTTCGTATATCTTCTTGAACTTCGTCCTAACCCACATCGTCAGTAGCCTCTCCTGCAGAAAACCGAACACAGCACATTGATAATACACGCTTCTTAACCCTTTTCGAACGCCACGCTTGATTTCTTTTTCTACACCATTCTTTGCCTTATCCACTGTACTCCAACCCTTACGTCTCAGAAACTCCTTGCAGAAACTGAAAAAAAACTCGCACCATTCGTCGAAATCCTTCTTCCGCATTACGTAGGAAGCGGAGTAATATAGAGCGTTTCCTTTTTTGACATACGCATCCCATCCTTCTGACAAGTCCTTGAATTTTTCTTTGATTATTTCTTCCGCCAACTCCATATCACCCCTGCTATGGCAACCGCAATACTGCTGATATACGGACGCACCAAATTTCAACGGGGTAGGCATTATGCAGTCGTAATTATTGATGATTTTTTCAACCTCCGCTTGATCAACAAACTTCAACCTTCTCCTGTACTGACACTGCCCGACTATATCCAAATCCTTTGAACCTTCCTTCCACAGCCAATACGTACCCGTCTCTTCATAGTAGACGGGGTTCCACTCGGCTATGGAACCTTCGCATTCCGTATCCCTGTGGTTGGCAAACTGCTCGCTGAAACCCGTCTGAACGGAATCGTATAGTTCGTTATCCCACAACGGCTCGTCAATCTGTCTGTGTGCTATTTGAAAAATCTTCGTTCTCATAGTTCCTGCCAATTCCTACCTACTATTTCTTTATCTCCCCGTCTTATCCTGTAAATCAAGTCCCTTCCCCACCTGTCTTCAACCTCCTTCGCAGTGTACGTCTCGGTTGCTCCCGTTTCAACCACCTTCGCCTCGCATATCAGTTCTTCCATTGAACCGACAACTACGTCTAACACCTTTTCCATAACCGAGTCTTCGGGCAGTTCATCCAACTTGGAATACCACTCGACGGGTGTGGTGAACTCGCCCTTGTGCTGTCTCGAGCCCTCGCTTCTTGACACCACGCACAGATACTTGCCTGTGTTGAACAATTCCTGTAATGCCACCCCCACGCTCTTCGAACTCCTGTCCGGCGAGTATCGCAGGTTGGTGCTGTATATATTGAGATTTATCGTAAAAACCTTCGTCTCCGGGTTCCAAGTTGCCTTCGAAGACTTGGACTCGTTGATTCTCCACTTGTCGCCGAACTTCCATACCCACAACCTTTCGCCTTTCCATCTCTTCCTTGAATACCACATCTTGTTTGGACGCCTGTAACAACCCATAGTCCAAATATACAATTTTCATTGGATAGAAGAGAAAACAAGGGGGGTATAGAGAGAAACTATAGGTGCTTCCTTTTCTTTCTTTATATAATTTCTTTCTTTTATATCTAAAAAGAAATTATATAAATAAACTATCTGTTTCTGGTTTTAAGTATACTGGTCCTCTGGGATCCTCTAGAGGACCGGTCTTATAGGCGGTGAACGAAAAACAATTGACGTACATTTTTGTGTCTTCCAAACTGAAAATGCGTTGATCAGGATCAACAAAACTTCTCGTTTTTCCGTTGTATATTGGTACAGAACGGCAGGGGCAAGCAGTTCGAACGTCAGGATTATTCAAGTATTTCAACATACGAGAGAACTTCCAAGTAGGTAAATTGCCCCACCGAACGGAAGTTCTCGCTTTTTTTATTTTATGAAAAAGGTAGATTATTTTTTGTTTTCCACCGATGCTGACAGGAAGTTACGCCTTCTAAGCGACTCCGACTTCAGGGAGGTTTTTTGTGCGGTGTTCAATTTCCTGCGTGACGGGGTTGAACCTGAGTTCGACAACTATCTCCTGTATGACTATTATGAAAAGGTGCTGTCAACCCCTTACTTTTTCTTGTGCACCTACGATCCTTCAAGGAGGAGTAAAAAGAAAACAGACGAGATATCTCCTCCAAAAACAAGCCAACAGGATGATATGGGCAACGAAACGACTGTCATCAACTGCAACGGAAGGGAAGTGGAGAAGAGAAGAAAAGAAAGGAAAATACTTGAACGGATTGTAAAAGAGCCGGAGAAATACCAAAACGGTGCTTCTTGGGAAAAAATCTGTATTGACTTCGACGACATTGAACCATATTCTGACAGGCTTTTGAACGCTTTGGAATCTTTGAACGGAGAAGGCAAAATCAAAATGCAAAAACTTAACGACTATACATTCAGCATCAAAGTGCTCGAAGCCGTTTAATTGAACTGATTGGCTTTTAAAGATATGAGGATCGTATTTATTATCACTAAAGCAATTTTCAACTATGTTTATTAACAATTTAAACTCAAACGGCACAATGTGCCAGCGTGCAAAGGGTGTTACCATTGAAGGTTACGATTTGTCAAATTGTGTGTTGCTTCCTAAGTACAAACGTATTAAGGGAAACAGGGCACTCTATGAGAACTCAAACAAGTACAATGCAGTAAAGAATTCCATTTCGGATTTCCTATGGGCGTTCCAACCTGTTATAGTTACGGCGGATGGATACGTACTTGATGGACAGAACCGACTGAAAATTTCGCGTGAACTTTGGGACAAGGGTACTGACTCCGTACTTCTTGTGGTAACCCTTCCGTTTACAACCGACACTATTGACACGCACAAAGCACTCATTGAGATCCAGAAAACAAGGGTGTGGACTCCAGAAGACAAAATCAACTCCTATGTTGAACTTGGAAACGAGACGGCGAAACTCATTCGCAGGCTTGCTGACGAGCCTATGGACTTCTTCAAGTCTGGGCGTTTCGGAATCAGGAACGCACTTACCGTTATGGGACTAAACCCTGAGACAATTTCAGAAGCGAACCTTCCCGCAGTTCTATCAAAGGAGAAACAGGAAGAAGCGGAGCGTCTGTTCTGTGAGGTAAAAATTCTTCTTAACAACGGGCGTAAAGAGTTCGGGCGTGTCAACAACTGGACTGAAACACTCTTCAAAGCTTGGAGACGCATTCGTCTATGCAAAGCCGATGTTGGCGAAGACGACAAGGGGACAAAAACGATAGTCAACCCAATAGTTCTTAACGAAAGACTTAATGAAATTGGTATTGAAGCCGTCAGTTTGGATTGGGCTACCACAGCGAGAAGTCTAAACGCATTCTCTACGTCAAAACTTGGAAGATGGGTTTATGTGTTCGAGACTGTGATCAACGACAGGTACTATTGGATGCAGGAGAAAAAGTACGGCAGAAAAAATAACGCGATTTAATTGCTAAGAAGTATGGAAAAGAATACCAAAGAGTATATCGTAAGGGCTACAATAGCCAGAAACTTTTTCTTCAAAGTATACGCCGAGTCTCCGGAAGAAGCGTACCGACAGATTGATAACGTCCCAGAAAGCGAGATACAAGTCGCTGTGGGGCGTTATCGCCCGTTGTATGACGAAGAGTATGCAGAAGGATTTAAAATTGACTACGTAAAGGACTATCTTGACGACGACGGGGCGTACATACAGAGGCACAAATACAAGGATGTGCTTGAGATAGTGTCAGAACTTAAAGATAAAAACGTATTCGACGGCACAAGTAAACAAGTCGGATCGTAG
>JAZOQL010000298.1:0-22482 GCA_045656065.1 Rikenellaceae bacterium
TTTCCTCGGATAATCACAGGGTGACACAGATTTATCAACTCCCACGCCGCACGAGTGCGCTGAGTCGTAGCTCCCGCGCCTACGGGGTCGAGGACAATCGGAGTGCCTCTTCTGGACGCAGCCTGTCCCGCAGCCTTCATTCCCTCAATCCACTCTTGGTCGAGCGTTCCGATATTGATTACCAGCGCTCCGGCAATGGAGGTCATCTCCTCCATCTCCTCTTTCCAGTGAGCCATAACAGGCGACGCACCAATGGCCAATAGTGCATTTGCTGAGTTGTTCATTACTACGTAATTTGTGATATTTTGCACAAGCGGGCAACCAGCTCTCACCCGAGCCACTGCTGCGGAGAGCTGCTCATTCGAAATCGAGGTTTTCATTGTCATAAATTTGTTACACAACCCAGAGAATACAGTCGCCCAACAATGAATACCGATACCGTTTCCCTGCGCTGTTATTATACATATCAGGTTCATAGGGTATAATCTCAGCCGAGCGACACCGCCCGACACCCCTAACAGCACTACAAAGGTAATAGATAATGCTTATATCACAAAATGTTTTTCAGATTTTTGGGCAAAAGCGGCTGTCATTTAACAAAAATTAAGGGGAGGTCTCCCTTATGGAGCCCTCCCCTTGTTTAAGATGTAATCCGACTATTAGAATTGGTCAAATACCTTAGAAGAGTAGTAACCAGTTCTGAAGTGGATTTGCATAGCGTCACCTGTAGTAGTTGTTTGCCAGTAAACAACGCGGTCTTCGTAACCTTGCATAAAGCCTCTGTCGCCATAATTCATAGCGTCGCCAGATTGTGTAGCTTCTTGCAATACGTCGAAGCCAATGTTGTACATTGTGAGCTTCTTGTCTGCAGTAGCAACAACGAGTTGTTGTTCTTGATAGTAGTCACCACCAGGACCTACGTACAGAGTCTTAACGTCTGTTTCAGTTGTAGTGTACTTCCAATCTTTCTTAGCTGCCGGGTCATAGAATCTGATTTCTTTACCGTTAGCATACCACATATACTCATTCACCTTATTAGTGTGGAACTTAGTATTGTCGTTAAAGTTCGGAAGAGCAACGTTTTCTTCAAGAATCTTGATAGTTGCGCTTGAGTAGCTACCAGCACTGTAAGTGAAGTAGTCATAAACGTAAGCACCTGTAGTTTTGTGCTTCTTGATAGCCATAACCTTGTATTCACCAGATGTTGAAGCACCTGCCATATGGTACCAGTCGATAACTTCATAGTCACCCAAAACGTTAGCTGACGGGAAGTATTCTGCTGCGTTCAAAGTTGAACCATCAGCACCTGTCAACTTGATAGTAACGATTTCGCGACCGTGGTTGTAGTTACCAGAAGAAGGTGAAGAGTAGAAGAAACGGTAAGTATTCAAACCAGAGTCGTAAGCAACAACTGATGATGTTGAATAAATCCAGTTATCTTTACCCATAAACTTCTTGAAGTGTGAACCAGCCGGAGCTTCATAAGGTTCAGACAAGAAGTCGAGGATGTGTGAGTACATATTAACGTTTGTACCAGACATACCGTTCAGACCCATAACGACAACGTGCAATTTACCGTTTGTCAGGATTGCAAAGTTTGCAGAGCAACCCCAAACAAAGTCTTGAACACGTGTGCCAGCAGGATAAACGTCACCTACGAATTCGTTCTTCAACATAGTAACCTTGTTGAATTCACGACCATCGATAAAGAATGAGTTATCGCTTGCGATGTCCTTACCTTGCATAATCAGGATTTCAGCAGGAACGTTGCTATCAGTTGAAGCGAAATATTCGTGCATACAGATAGGATCTGTACCGATTTCTTCACCTGTACGTTCTTTGTAAATATCCTTAAATTCAGAGTAAGTGTGTTTGTAGTAACCATCTTCTTCGCCCTCTTCGTTAGTGAAGTATTCGATCTTTCGATCGCGACGGAAGTAGTCGATAGTAGTCACGTTACCGTTCTTAGTACCGAGAACCAACCAACCTGAAGTATAAGGAGATTTTACTGTGATTGAGCTATAACCACCTGACCAAGTGTACACGTCAGTCGGGAAACCTTGATAGTATCTTTGACCTGACTTGTGTTCAGCATAGAATTGGTAGTAGTCAGTACCCAATTTAGTTGCTACATATTCGAATTCAAGACCTTCTGCAACATCTTGATTGTTCAGACGCCATACGAACTTCCAGTCGTTGATGTTTTCATTTGGGTTTTTGAACACAACGCGCATAATAATACGAGCTGTATCACCAATCACCAAATTAGAAGTTGAGCCTGATTTCCAGTGGAGTTTGATTGAGTCAATCGGATCCACATCGTGGTAATCGTAGTTACCCTTGTCTTCATAACAAGAACTTGCGATTACTGCCAAAGCAGCCATTGCTGCAAATATAAACTTCTTCATATTAATTTCCTATTTTTAGAGTGCCATCTTAACTGACATTTCACTACCATCATCTTCCGTTTCTGGAGTGCCTGCTTCTTTCATCTTAATCAAGTGACGTTTAACTTGATTAGTGTATTCACGCAACAAACCAGGGTTTGAAGAATCGAAATCTGCCACACCTGTAACTTTGATAAATACGCGATACTTAGCATCTGAGTATGCACCCAAGAAGTAGTTTGTTACAGTTGAGTTCCACCATTCTGGTTTAGTAATCATATTGGTGATACGGATAATTGCACCGTTGTAACCATTTGAACCCAAACCGAAATCTTTTGAGTCTTTCAACATAAGAACCAAACGATAGTTGGTGGTTGTCATTTCCGGCAACAAGTTACAAGTCAACCAGAGAGTGTCTGTCACTGCGTTTGCAGCGAAAGTGAACTTTTCAGGCAAAGTGTAAGCTGTTGCTGGAGCATCATCAACACCTGATTTATAAACTTCGCAGATGTATTCGCGTTCTACTTCTGACGGTTTACCAATCAGATACAATGGCAATCCAATTTTGTGTGATTGTTGACCCGGAAGCAGCATAAATGATACGCTAATCGAGTCAGTCATCGGATTTTTAAATTGGAGATAGTTGGCACCACTATATGTATCCAACTTATCCTCAGAGCAGGCACTGAACACACCTGCCATAAGAGCAAGTCCTAATAATATCTTTTTCATTGTTTCTTCACTTTATTAAATTGTTTCACTGTCAGGAACAGGAATAGTCCAACGTTCTTCTGTCATCTTGATTTCAGCTTCCGGACCATACCAGATATCCAAACCTTGACGTTTGAACCAGTAGAATGTTTGTCCCATTGTCAAACCTTCTTTAACCACTTCTTTACGCAAGTGTTTCATAGCTTCATCAGCAGTAACAGCCAACGGAAGCTCTTCACCCATAATACCACGAGTCTTACGGATTTCGTTGATGAGAGTCATTGCGTGTTCGATATTACCATTGCGGATATCACATTCTGCGATGATGAAGTACAATTCTGGCTTGCTGATAATCGGGAATACAGGTTCGAAGTATTGAAGTTCGTAAGCATAACCGTTGTCGTACATCTTACGAGCCCAAGTACCATAACGTTTGTAAGTATAGTATTCGCCACCTTTCCACAATTGACCTTTGTAACGCAAGTCTGATTCGTCACCTGCGAACAATGCGTCCATTGTTTTGTCGTCCATCTTCAGATAGTTATTAGTGTATTCAGCACCTGAATAACCTTCGTATTGAACGTAGTGATCTTCGAGGTTTCTGTGGATACCCATAATCATTTCATCCGGACGGTTAGGCAAGAATGAACCTTTTGAAGACAATGAACTTGAAGAAGCCCAAGAGTATTTGATACCGTTGAAACCGTTAACTACAGCAACTGCATATTTACGAGCGTTTGTGTAGTCACCTTTCCACATATACATACGAGCCAACAATGCATTAGCAGCCATAAAGTTCATATGGCTACCACGCCAGTAGAAGAACAATCTCGGAGGTTTACCTGACATAGAGTTAGTTTTCCAACGATAGTTCTTGTTAGTGTTCCATTGACGGCAAACAAGTGTATCAGCGTAACCCAATTTTTCGCAAGCGATCTTCATATCGTTGATTGCGCGATCCAAAAGTTCGCTGCTCTTGATATGAGTTGGGTAAGGACAAGGATAAGTGTCAACATAAGGCATCAACACTTTGTTCTTGTTATCTGCAGTTGTGAATGCAGGAGTGAACAAACGCATCAAATCAAAGTGCATCAACGCACGAACACCGTACATTTCACCAACGATCATATCTTTGTGAACCTGACCTTCTGGGAAGAATGATGCATCTTTGCCTTCTACTTCTGCCAAAACTTGGTTAGCATTTGCAATCACATTGAAACCCTTTTCCCAAATTGCAGCTGGCATTGCGGTAAAGTTTTTCCAGTCGTGATTGATATCATATTTTGAACTTGAAGCACCATAGGTATAGTTTTGACCGATTGCTGATGCAAAACCCCAAGTCAAGTTTCTTGAATACAGATCCGGACTTGCCATCAATCTGTACACTCCGTTAACCGCCATTTCGACGCCATCGATATTCGAGAAGATTTCATTTGAGTCGATATCGAACTCTGACTTCACGTCCAGATAGCTATCGCAACTTGCAAGCAGTGCCAACGGCATTATTAATCCAAATATTTTCTTTTTCATTTTATTCTCCTCCTAATTAGAATGAAGTATTAAGAACCAATGAGAATGTTCTCGCGAACGGATAAGATGTACCCATTTCACGTTTCACAGTCGACCATTGTGCGATGTCTTGCATTGACAAGCTGAGCTTCAACTGACGAAGACCGATGTTGCGCAACATTTCGCGGTCAAATTCATAAGTCAATTGCAATGAGTTGAACTTAACGTAGTTGTTCTTTTGAACCATACGTGAAGTCGGTTTAGTCAACGATGTACGAGCATTGATTGATTTGAAACGAGCAACTTGTCCCGGTGTATACCAACGGTCTGACAAAACTCGACGGTCAACGTTATTGTACAGAAGGTCGATGTTTTCGATGCTGTTTACCAATGTGTTGTTGTAAGCGTCACCACCAAATTCATACAAGAATGTTGTGAACAATGACCAGTTTTTGTAACGAGCACTTACGCGGAATGAACCAGATGCTGTAGGTTCAGTGTCACCAACGCGGTCTTGTTCTGCAGCGTCCCATACAGTTGTCAAAGAACCATCACGACGGATGAAAATTTCTTGACCGTCTGCCGGGTTGATACCCATTGAGCGCATTGCTGTGATACCTGTCAATGATTGACCTTCTTCATACTTCATATACGGTTTAGTATACTTAGCATTTGTGTTCAGGTAAGTGTGAATCATTGAGTAACCATCGTTTGTGTAAGTATAGTTAGTTGCTTTCTTGTAGTATTCATCAACGCGGTCGTTGTAACGTGCCAAAGCGTTTGAAATCTTTGACAATTCGCCCTTGTTGTGAGCCAAGTTGAAACCAAGGTCCAAGCTAAAGTCTCTTGTTCTTGCAACGTTAACGCTCAAGTCAAATTCAAAACCTTTGTTTGTTACTTCACCGATGTTGTCAGTGTACTTAGCAAAACCTGATGATGTAGGCAGAGCCATTTCAGTCACCAAGTCCTTAGTAACCTTGTAGTAGTAGTCGAATGAAATGTCGAAACGGTTTTGGAACATTGTCAAGTCGAAACCAACATTCCAAGTTGTTGCAGATTCCCAAGACAAATTCGGGTTACCCAAGTATGTCAATGTTGCACCAACACCTGTCATATACCAGTCGTTGTTATCAACTTTGTAGATGTTTTCAGAAGCGTATGGTTGGAAACCAGTCTTACCTGTTGTACCAACGTTAGCTCTAACTTTCAAGATATCGAGGTTAGTGTAATCTGACAAGAAGTCCATTTTGTGCAAGTTAACACCGGCACCAGCAGACCAGAAGATACCCCATTTCTTGTCTGAACCGAATTCAGAAGAACCGTCCATACGAGCAGATGCGTCCAACATATAAGTATCTTTGTATGTGTAGTTCATTGTCAAGAATGCACCTAACAAGTGGCTCTTAGAGTCAGAGTAAGAGCGGTCTGTTTGTTCGTTAGCCCAACCTTGTGAGTGACGGTCGCCGTTCGGGAAACCTTTATAAGTTGAAGTTTCGTATGTAGCAGCGTTACCGTTGATGTCGAAGCCCGCAGATGACATCAATGAGTGTTCTTCATTCCAGAATTTGTTGAATACACCGTAGAATTTAGCATTCCATCTGTCAGTTGTACGAGAAGAAGTATTCAACGAACCACGGTTGAACAATTCACCTGTTGCACCGATTGACGCTTTGTCACCGAATGAACTGTCATTAGGGTCAACGAATTTTTCACCTTCTTCAACTTTTCTTGAAATTGAGAATGTACCCTTAATGTAGATTTGGTCTGTGAAGAAGTAGTTCAAAGACAAGTTGTTTGCATATTCTACATATTGGCTACGGTCAAAGTTCTTAGTGTTAACAACGTTCCAGATTGGGTTAGCTGTTTCACCTACACCTTCAATCCAACCCCAAGTCTTTTTCAACTCACCAGTCTTTCTGTCATACATTTCAGAGTATGGTTTCAAAGTTGTATAAGTTGAGAAGCTTCCGTAAGGAGAGTTTTCAGAGTTAACTACACCAACAGAAACGTTATCTTTGATTTGCAATTTCTTAGTACGGTAGTCGATTGTTACGCCAGCGCTCAGGTTATCACGTTTTGATTCCTTCATTACACCGTTTTCGTTTGAGTAACGAGCGTCCAAACCGATACGAACATCATCAACACCACCTTCTACGTACAAACTGTGTGTTTGGTTGAACATAGTTTCCAGCGGTTGTGACAACCAATATGTATCAACACCTTGAAGAACGTTGTTCTTCTTCATTGCATACAGTTTTTGACGAGGATAGATGTTAGTAATAGATTCATCCGCATACCACAATTCGTACAAACCAGCACGACGTTCGATTTCCAGGATTTCTTCTGCGTTACACAAGTTGTAAGAAGAAAGGTCTGGAGCAGTCACTGAGAATGTAGCGTTGTAGTTTACAGCCAATTTACCAGCACCCGGAGCTTCTGTTTCAATAGTGATAACACCATTTGATGCACGTGAACCGTACATAGCAGTTGCAGCCGCGTCTTTCAAAATTGTTATTGTCTTAACTCGGTTGATATCCAAGTCGTTGATCTTTGTAGCGTCAACTTCGAAACCGTCCAAAATGAACAACGGAAGGTTAGGGTTGGTAGCCAAAGCATAAGAAGATGTTGTTCCTGTTGCTTTATCCAATTCCTTCACTGTTTCGATACCTGAACGACCACGCATATACATTTCCGCAACTTGGTTCGGGTCAGAACCCATTTCAACGTTTACCGGAATACGGATTGCAGGGTCAAATACTTGAATTGCAGCGAACAAGTTAGTCGGAGAAACACGCAAGATGTCTTCCTTCTTAATTGTTGTTTGTGAACCGGTAAACGAACTCTTGCGGGCATTCGCAAAACCAGTTACGACAACTTCTTCTGCTGCCAAATCTTCTGCTTCGAGAACGATGTTCAATGCTGGACGAACTTGACCATCTTTCATCGGAGTCAATTTGATTTCTTGGCTCTTCATACCTACGTATGAAATAACCAGTGTACCACCTGTACTCGGAATGTTCAATGCGAACTTACCGTTTTTGTCGGTAGTCATACCACGTGTAGTTCCTTGCAACGAAACTGACACACCCATCAAAGGCGCACCATTTTCATCTTTAACCACACCTGTGATTGTTTCTTCTTGAGCCTGCATAGACTCTGAAGAAGTTGGATAAGCTGACAAACCTGCATTGTCAACTGCTCCTTCGAGTCCGTATACAGAACCTACGCCTGATACCAACATCAGACTAAGACCTGCTGTCAACAGACTCTTTTTCAAAGGTAGTTTTTGTTTCATAAATATTAAAATTTAGTTATTGGGTGTTTCTTTCTCTTTTAAAATCAACTATTTAGCTCACTCTTTCCCTCCCTTCTAACTGCACTGTGGTTCATAATCCACACAACAATTCACCAATATATAAATCGCCCCAAAGATATATATAATTTGAGATAAAAAAAAATTTTTCATCTTTTTTTTATATAATTAGGATATTTCATTACCACTTTTGTATCTTTGTCGAATATTTTAAATACATTGGGGTATTGTAGTGATAATTTACATAGAACAAAATACAAAACAATAAAAAAACATTCGTAACTATGGAAGAACCAATTGTGAGAGTCGAACACCTGTCACACCGCTACTCGGTGCAATGGGCAATTCGCGACATCAATTTCGACATTACCGAAAACGGCATCTACGGTCTTTTGGGCTCAAACGGTGCAGGTAAGTCAACAACAATGAACATTATGTGCGGCGTGCTGCGCCAAACAGAGGGTGACATTTATATTAAAGGTATAAGTATGAAAAAGAATCCCGTTGAAGCCAAACGCCACATCGGATTCCTGCCCCAGAAACCACCTTTGTATATGGACCTCACCATCGAAGAGTATCTCGCTCACTGTGCAGCAATACACTGGATTGAAGATAAGGAAATCCCCGCAGCAGTAGACCGTGCTCTGGAATATTGTGGTTTGACACACTTCCGCAAACGTCTGATTCGCAACCTCTCGGGTGGTTATCAACAACGCGTGGGCATCGCTCAGGCAATTATCCACGACCCGGAATTCGTCGTGCTCGACGAGCCTACAAACGGCCTCGACCCCAACCAGATTATCGAAATCCGCAACCTTATCAAAGAGATTGCAAAAGACCGCACTGTAGTCATCTCAACTCACATTCTCTCTGAAGTTCAGGCTATGTGTAAGTATATCCGTATGATTGAAGAGGGTCAATTGGTATTCGCAGGTACGGTTGAAGATTTCGACAACTATATCCAGCCAAACACCATTTTTGTGACATTGCGCGATGCTCCGGACATTTCAAAACTGAAGGAGTTCCCCGGCGTAGTCGATGTGGAAGAACTCGGACAAGGTCAATTCCGCATCAAATTCTCTGGCGACGACTCGCTTGTTGAACGCATCAACGAACGTGCCGTAAAAGACAATTGGCGCCTGACCGAAATCAGACTCGAACGTACATCTCTGGATACAATCTTCGCAGAGTTGTCTAACTACAATAAGAAAAAGAAACAAAAACAAGGCTAATGAAACGCACGTTAAAAATAGCCAAAGCCGAATTACAGACCCTGTTCTACTCGCCTGTAGCGTGGATGATGCTCATCATCTTTATGGTTCAGGTGTGTTTGCATTTCTTTGACCTCTTCACAGCCTATGTTACCTCTGTCGAAGCGGGCTACTCGGTTAATGGCATCTCGTTAAGTTTATTTTCAGGCAGAAACGGTCTGCTCACCGTTCTCCAGAACCACCTCTATTTCTACATTCCGTTGCTGACGATGGGTCTTGTCAGCAGAGAATTTTCGACAGGCTCGATCAAGTTGCTCTACTCTGCTCCGCTGACAAACAAACAGATTGTCTGGGGTAAGTACATCGCAATCGCCATTTTCGGAGCAGCAATGCTCAGCGTATTGGTGCTGTTGTTAATCTTCTGTTCACTCACCATTGTCAATTTCGATGCGCCGGCAATGCTCAGCGGCATATTGGGCATTGTGCTGCTCACGCTCGCATATATGGCAATCGGTCTGTTTATATCTTCACTCACTCAATATCAGGTGGTTGCAGCAATCGGCACCATCACCATATTCGCAATCCTGAATATGGTCGGAGATATGTGGCAGGACATTCAATTTGTTCGCGACCTGACCTGGTGGCTCTCGATTAAGGGCCGAGCATCAGAAATGGTCAATGGTCTGATTTGCAGCGAAGATGTTCTCTACTTTATCATTCTGATTGTTCTGTTCGTGAATCTGACCATTATACGACTGAACAATGTTCGCCAAAAGACTCCGAAAGACAAGGCTCTGATGAGATATTTCTCAATCGTATTTGCAGCATTCGTTGTGGGTTACATCTCGACAAATCCATACCTGATGTTCTTCTATGACGCGACCGAAACCAAACAGTGTACACTCTCTGAGGGCAGCCAGGCAGTTATGAAACAGCTCAAAGGCAAGGTGACAATGACCACATACGTCAACACGATTGGTCGTTATAACTACACCCTGACTCCGACCGGAATCAACTCAGACCTGGAACGCTATAAACAATTCCGCCGTTTCTCGCCTCAAATCAAAATCAAGCACGTCTTCTTCTACGACACCCCAGAATCGACCCGATATGAACAGCTGTTCGACATCTGGCCCGAAGAAAAGACCATTCACGACTTTGCTCGCAGAATGGGAGCTATCTATAAAGTTGACTCGAATATAACTCTGAAACCGTATGAAATTCAGAATATTATCGACTTGACTCCGGAGTATAACCGACAGGTTACACACATCGTACACGAAAGCGGCAAGAGCACATTCCTGAGAGTATATGATGACCTGTATGTCAAACCCGACGAGCGAGAAATCGCTGCTGCATTCAAACGCATCGTCTCTGAACTGCAAAAGGTAGCATTCATCGAAGGTAATGGCGAACGCTCGATTTATAACACCAGCGATCAACACTACGAATACTTCTCGTCAGACAAGCGCTTCCGTAGTTCGTTGATCAATCAGGGTTTTGACGTCTATACTCACCAACTCGAGCAACCAATTCCGGAAAACATCTCGATTGTCGTTGTAGCCGACCCGCGCGAAATGTTCAGTGAAGTTGAGATGAATCACCTTCGCCAATTCATCGCTCGAGGTGGCAATATGCTCATCACAGGCGAACCCCGCCGCAAGGACATTCTGAACTCGATTATCAATGAGTTGGGTGTTGAAGCACTGCCCGGCATTGTTGTTCGCGATAGCAAAGCCGTACAGGCAGACCAGATTATGGCTCGCCTGACAAAACCTGCTGCGCAACTCTACCACAAGCTGGGAAATATGTACAACAGAGAAATCAATGTCGTAATGCCTGGCGTTTCGGCTCTGAAGTACACCGAAGACAAAGGTTTCAAAATCGAGCCTCTGTTGACAAGCGACACAGACAGCACCTGGATTGAACGACAGACGGTTGATTTCGTGGAAGATACCGCAAGATTCAACCCCGAAAAGGGCGATATCCCGGGTACATTCCCATTGGCACTGAGCCTGACTCGAACAGTAAACAACAAAGTGCAACGCATCATCATTATGAGCGACGCAGACTGTTTCAGCAATGGTGAAGTATTCCGTCGCCGCATAGGTCAGAGAATATCAAATGAAAGTTTCCTCGATGGAGTATTCTACTACCTTTCGGGAGACGAAGTGCCCATCAATATGTACAGACCAAAACCAAGTGACCATACAGTAAAAATCGGCACAACAGGTCTGGGCATTGCCAAGATATTCATTATGTGGGTAATACCGGCACTGCTGGCTGCCGCCGGAATTGTAATCTGGATACGCCGTCGCGGCAGATAGTCAAATTTTTGATAGCTTAAAAACAAAAGAAATGAAAAGAATCTTAAAATTGGCTAAGGCCGAACTTCAAATGTTGTTCTACTCACCCGTAGCGTGGCTGATTCTCGTAATCTTCACATTCCAGGTGACTATGGAGTTCTGCAACACTTTTGAAAATCTGGTCAAAGCTCAAGAATTAAAACAAGGATTGAAAGAGTTGACTCTCGGCATATTCTCCTCAAGAGAGGGATTGTTCAACAACATACTTTCATATCTCTACTTCTATATTCCCGTTCTGACAATGGGTCTTATGAGTCGCGAGTACAGTTCAGGCTCAATCAAACTGCTCTATGCAGCTCCGATTCGCAACTCACAAATCATCTTAGGCAAGTTTTTGTCTGTTATGATTTACGCATTGGTGATGCTCGCAATTGTCGGCGTATTCGTAATCTATAGCTGCTTTGCAATCCACAAGTTCGACATCTGGCCGATATTGTGCGGAATGTTCGGCATCTATCTGACAATCTGTGCCTATGCCGCAATCGGGCTGTTTATGTCGTGTCTGACCTCGTATCAGATTATCGCTGCCGTAGGTACATTCGCAACTCTTGCCGCATTGAGCTATCTGCCCAAAATCTGGCAAGATTATGCACTCGTCAGAGACATCACCTTCTGGCTCGGTATCAATGGTCGCTCGGCAGGTTTTGTCTCGGGACTTATCTCCTCAGACGACCTTATCTACTTTATCGTAGTTATCGGCCTGTTCATCACGATGTCAATCTTCAAGCTCAGCAGTATGAGATACAAATATTCGACTGCTGCGAATATAGGTCGCTATGTGCTGTTGTTTGCCATAGTCATCTCGGTTGGTCTGATCAGCACTCAACCAAGTTTCAAGAAGTATTATGACACCACTCGCACAAAAGTCCGCACACTGACCAAGACGAGTCAGGAAATCGTAGGCCTCGTAGATGACCAAGTCACCATTACGACCTATGTAAATATGCTCGACTCACAGTACGACTTTGCGATGCCGAAGAATTGGAACATCGACAAATCTCGTTTTGAACAATATCTGCGCTTCCTGCCGGATATCAAGATGGAGTATGTCTACTACTATGCAAAGACCGACAACGAAATTCTGGACAAGAACTATCCAAAACTGACCGACAGAGAGCGTATGGTTCGCGTATCTGCATCATACAAGATGGATACACTGAAGATTATGCCCAAAAAGGAGATTGACAAAATCATCGACCTGTCGGGAGAAAACTACCATACGGTTCGAGTTATCGAACGTGCAAATGGCCGTAAAACATTCCTGCGTCTGTATGACGACCTCTACCGCCACCCGTTCGAAACAGAAATTTCTGCAGCATTCAAACGTCTGGTGATGGACGAATTCCCGCTGATTGGTTTCGTTGAAGGTCACGGCGAACGTTCGTCTGTCAACCTTATGGACCGAGATTATGCACACTATGCCGGCCGTAAGAAATTCCGTAACGCACTGATTAATCAGGGATTCGACCACTGCACCGTAGACCTGTCGAAACCTGTTTCACAAAAGATTGCAACACTCGTAATCGCCGAAATGAGAACAAAACTCAGCGAACAAGAGATTGCAAATCTGGACGAATACATCAAACGCGGAGGTAACATTCTGATTATGTGCGAGCCAAAGCGCATCGGTCCAATGAACGAGCTGATTGAACGATTCGGCGTAAAACTGATTCCGGGAACACTTGCGTCGACAACAAACCCGAGAATTCAATCTGACCTTATGCTCTGCAAGCCGACTGCCGAGGCAGGCAAAGAGATTGCATACCACTTCAGAAGTATGTTGGTATATAAAAATTTAGCCACTATGCCTTCGGCCGCAGGACTCGATTACAGCAAGGCTAAGGAGTTAGGCTTCAAGGTCACCGACCTGTTCCGTTGCGACTCGACCACCTGGAACGAATTGCAGACTCAGGATTTCGTAGAGGATACACCTCAATACAATCCCGAAACAGGCGAAACCAAAGGAGCAGTGACAACAGCCATTGCGCTGTCTCGTCAGATCAACAATCGAGAACAGAGAATCGCAATCTTCGGTGATGCCGACTGCTTGTCAAATGGCGAAATTATGCGCAACAGAAAACGCATCTCGGCTCGCAACAACACTGTGGCTGATGGTATATTCTTCTGGTTGTCTGATTACAACGTACCCGTAGACGTTCGTCGTCCGTGGATGCCTGACGATAAAATCAACATCGGCAAAACAGGTATGTTGTGGACTAACATTCTGTTGAGATGGACATTCCCGATTATTCTTGCGATATTCGGCATTATGCTCAATATCAGAAGAAAGAGCAACTAATGAGACTATTGATAACAAAAAAGGCAACCTTGCGGGGTTGCCTTTTTGTTTTGCTATTTAAACCAGCTCTCGAGTCTTTGTCTTGCGTAGAAAACATAAACCAAAAATCCGATCCAACTTGTAAAGAACACAAGCAATGCGGTAATCAACTTTCCTGAAGTTTTGATATTCTTTTTACAAATGTCAAGTATACACCAAATTGTGCAGGCAAGACCAATCAAATAAAGCAACATAGTTAAACTTTTTTGTTAAACATTAAATTTACACGAAAGCAAAGATAGTAACATTTATTCTATTTTGAATATTTTACTGCTAAAAATATCAAAACATTTTGTCCAATTCGGCATATAACCGCTGTACGGGCAGTCCCATAACGTTGTAAAACGACCCCTCGATACGTTCTATACCGACATAACCTATCCACTCCTGAATGCCGTATGCACCCGCCTTGTCATACGGAGCATAATTATCTATGTAGTAACCTATCTCCTCTGTGGACATTCTGCGGAACTCGACACTGGTGACCGATGAAAAACTCTGAGTCCGACTTGCCGTGCGAATGGTGACTCCGGTTATGACCTTGTGGCTGCAGCCTGAAAGCATCTGCAACATTCTCTGGGCATCGGCTCGGTCTACGGGTTTTCCCAGAATCTGGTCACCTACAATCACTACGGTATCGGCCGTAATCAAAATCTGACTCTCAGTCAGCGGGTGCGGGTAGCCCTCGGACTTCAGTCGCGAAAGGTACTCCGCCACATCTTCTGCAGCAATATAACTCGGATAAATTTCATCTATTTCGTATTTTTCTGCTACATTGAACAAAAATCCCGCATCGCTCATCAGCTCTCGGCGACGGGGCGAATTGCTCGCCAACACTATCTGATAATCCTTTAACTTCTCAAAAAGTATCATTATTTCAATGCTTTATTAAACCATATTTTTTCATTGACTACACATTCGGCACTATGCTCAGCCGAGTCGTTCAATCCCTTATAAAAATCCATTCCCAAAACCTGCTCGAGTTTGTCAACCGTCATTGTGTAATGCTGATAATCCTTTTGCAACTTGTCCTGATTGGGTATATAAAACGCCACAGCATAGTATGCGCCTTTAACTTTGATTAGCAATGTCTTATAATAGTAGTCAGGCACCACTACGCGATTCTTTCCGATGCGGTCGGACAGGTCGCCCTGACCTCCCGTAACGACCCACACGCTGTCATATCGGGCAGCAACTCTGCGGACAAATTCCTCGAGATTTTTCCACACGCCACGATTGAGCGCAGGTCGCTGTGGCGAGACATTCGACAACAAAAACGTAGCATCATTTTCGGCCGAAGTGTCATCTCGGTCGGCCGAGGGCAAGAGGTGTCCCCTATCATAGCCCGACCTCTTGTAATCGGCATCGGCAGCAGTTGGAAATCCTCGGCCTATAACCTGAGGGTCGCTGCGGAAACGGTCGCTGCGGTCGGTGCCCTTACGCGAAACTTCGACAGCCGTAAGGGTGTGTGCTACCCAGCGAGCCTGTCGCCACGCAGTGTCATATCTAAAGCTGTATCTCCCCGAACTATTGGTGAAAAAAAACTCCTTAGAATCAATCTCTGGCAACCCTATATCTGTGTAGATTTCATCTTGAGCTGGCTGTTGCTGCTCAACCGACTGAGGTGTAGCCTGTCGCACAGGTTGGCTGTCATCAGACTCGACTGTGCGCGTAATCCACACAATTATGAATATCACAAACAACAGCCCAACTACATATCCCCACCACGCTCGATTTTGCCTATTATTATTTCTCCGTTTCGTTTTGGGATAATTTTTCGATTTTTTCATAAAAACTTAATACCTTTGTACTTTGCAAAGGTACTTTTTTTACCTGATAATATCGTTAATAAAAGATAAAGAAATTTCGGAAATATGGCAGGTTCAAATTTTGTGGATTACGTAAAGATATACTGTCGCTCGGGAGCAGGCGGTAATGGTTCTATGCACTTTCGTCGCGAAAAGTTTGTAGAATTCGGCGGCCCTGACGGTGGCGACGGCGGTTGGGGTGGCAGCATTATCCTGAAAGGCAATTCTCAATTCTGGACACTGCTGCACCTGAAATACAAACGTCACCACTTTGCCGAAGATGGCGAGTGCGGTAGCGGAGCCCGTTGTACGGGTAAAGACGGACAGAGCGTCATCATCGAGGTGCCGCTGGGTACCGTAGCCCGAAATGTCGAAACAGGCGAAATCGAAGGCGAAGTAACCGAAGATGGACAGGAACTCGTACTGCTCGAGGGTGGCCGCCCGGGGCTGGGTAACTGGCACTTCCGTACGGCTACGAATCAGGCACCGAGATATGCTACGCCCGGACAGCCGCGCAAAGAGGGGTGGTATGTGCTCGAATTGAAGGTATTGGCAGACGTAGGTCTGGTTGGATTCCCAAATGCAGGTAAGTCGACTCTGTTGTCAGTTGTGTCGGCAGCCAAACCCAAAATTGCAGATTACGCCTTCACTACGCTCGAACCAAATTTGGGCATCGTTTCGGTCAGAGAGGGACGCTCGTTTGTGATGGCCGATATTCCGGGAATCATCGAGGGAGCTCACGAAGGTCGCGGCATCGGACACCGATTCCTCAGACATATCGAGCGCAACTCGCTATTGCTGTTTATGATACCAGCCGACTCGATGGACATTGCCGCAGATTACGAGGTGTTGCTCAACGAACTGAGACAGTACAACCCCGAACTGCTGGACAAACAGCGAGTGCTGGCAATCACCAAGTCGGATATGCTCGACGAAGAGATGATAGAGGAGATGAGACGCGAAGTGCCTAAAGAGTTGCCACACGTATTCATCTCGTCAGTGGCAGGTTACAACATCGCTCAGCTCAAAGACCTGCTGTGGAAACTTTTGAATGAATAGAACAGATATACCGAAAAGAGAAATGGAACACTACGAAGATCAGCACCGTGCCGAACACGAAGATAGTGCATTGATAGTAAATGCTGGCGTAGCACAGCCACCATCGGTTAACCCTAATTGGAAACGAGTAAAGCGCAAAGAGCTGACTACAGATGAGTATGTCGAAGGCATTCGCGCAGGAAATATAACCATACTGAGTAAGGCAATCACCCTTATCGAGAGTCTCAGACCCGAGCACTATGCTCAGGCTCAGGAGATTATCGAACGCTGTCTGCCCTATGCTGGCAACTCGGTCAGAATAGGCATCACAGGCGTGCCGGGCGCCGGTAAGTCGACCTTCATCGAGGCCATAGGCGAAATGGTCATCAACCTGGGTCACAAGCTCGCAGTGCTGGCAATCGACCCCAGCTCGGAACGCAGCGGCGGCTCAATCCTCGGCGACAAGACCCGTATGGAGACATTGGTGCACAATCCCGATGCCTTTATCCGTCCTTCGCCCTCGGCAGGCTCGTTAGGCGGCGTAGCACGAAAAACCCGCGAGTCGGTAATTTTGTGCGAGGCTGCGGGCTTTGATGTAATATTCATCGAAACGGTCGGAGTCGGTCAGTCGGAAACTGCCGTACACTCGATGGTGGATATGTTTATGCTGTTGCAGATTGCCGGAGCAGGCGACGAGTTGCAGGGCATCAAGCGCGGTATTATGGAGATGGCCGATCTGGTGGCAATCACAAAGGCCGACGGAAATAATATCCTGCGCGCAGAATTGGCAAAGACACAGTTTGTAAATGCGCTCAATCTCTTCCCCACCCCCGAATCGGGCTGGAGACCACGAGTCTATACCTGCTCGTCGGTTGAGAAGAAGGGGCTCAAAGATTTGTGGAGCGGCGTGGAAGATTTCCTTGCATTCACAAAGAAGGAGGGCTACTATAAATCGAACCGCAACAATCAGGATAAGTATTGGATGTTCCAGACCATCAACGAATCGCTCAAGGAGAGTTTTTACCGATTACCTGCTATTGAAGAGCAGTTGGCTGCATTCGAAGAGAAGGTGCTCGGAGGTCAGCTGAGCTCATTCGTAGCAGCTAACCAACTGATGAATATCTACTTCGACAAAATATCCGAAACAAAAAAATAAACAGAGACAGGTTTGGTATGAAACGATTGGTGAACTTAATAAAAAACTTCGTCAGAAAACAACGCATTTCGGTCATTAACCCACACTCGGGGAAGGAATCGTGGCATATAATGATTAGTCCGCTGAATGTGGTGATGGTGTTGTTGTCCACAGCCCTGCTGATGCTCATCGGCATAGCTGCTCTGGCGATGTTCACCTCGGTTCTCGACCTGGTACCGGGATACCACGGCAACAAGTCGCACAAAGAGCTGCTGACCAGCATCGAAAAGCTCGACTCGCTGAACCGCCGACTCGATATGTGGCAGGTCTACTACAACAACCTGACGACCATAATGGAGGGTCGCACTCCGCAGACCGTGGCATCGGCAATCAGCGACTCAACCCTGAAAATGCAGGCCGACAGCATCGAACGTCTGGCCGAGGACTCGATTCTGCGCCGACAGATGGAACTCGAGCA
Organism: Rikenellaceae bacterium; assembly: GCA_045656065.1. GTDB lineage: Bacteria > Bacteroidota > Bacteroidia > Bacteroidales > Rikenellaceae > CAJGBR01. The sequence goes on from JAZOQL010000298.1 coordinate 18,295, forward strand.
AATTTACAAACTCAACGAACAAGAGGCTAAAAAGATTTCTCAACGCACAATACAATTAATACCACCAACCAAAGGTATGATTGTCAGCAGATTCGCTCCCCAATCGGGCAACAATGGAATAGGCATTATACCACTATCGGATAAAACCATAAACGCAGCGAATGATGGTGTGGTAATCTTGTCTACGTGGACTCCGACCGAAGGTTATCTGATTTATATACTCCATTCGGACAACTACATTTCGGTCTATAAGCACTACTCGCCGCTGGCAAAGCGCTCGGGCGACAAGGTCAAAGCTGGCGAGGTCTTGGGTTATACGGGAGTATCGAAACAAAACTCCTCGAAACAGGGCGTGTTTAAATTTGAATTATGGTATAACGGCACTCCGGTAAATCCGGAAAATTATCTGACTTTTGAGTAATGAAACAACGTATAGCTATATTGGGTTCTACCGGGTCTATCGGACGTCAGACCTTAGAGGTGATTCGTGCAAATCAGGATTTGTTCGAGGTGGAAACCATTACGGCAAATAATAATTGGGAATTGCTTGTTAATCAGGCTATCGAACATAAGCCCGATAGCGTAGTGATTGCCAATGAGAATTTCTATCCACAAGTAAAACAGGCACTCGAGAACTTCCCGATAAAGGTCTATGCAGGTCGCCAATCGCTGTGTCAAGTCGTGGCAGCCAGCAACGTCGATACGGTAGTATCAGCGCTGGTGGGGTATAGCGGGCTGCAACCTACGCTGAGCGCAATCCGCGCAGGCAAAAAGATAGCTCTCGCCAATAAGGAGACTCTCGTGGTGGCGGGCGAAATCGTAATCGCAGAGGCCATTAAGCATAATGCTCCGATTGTGCCTGTCGACTCGGAACACTCGGCGATATTTCAGTGTCTGTCCGGAGAGTGCTCGCCTGTGGAGAAGGTTATTCTTACGGCCTCGGGAGGACCATTCCTGCACACTCCGCTGAAACAACTCAAAGAGGTCACCGTAGAACAGGCTCTCAAACACCCCAATTGGTCAATGGGAGCAAAGATTACGATTGATTCGGCCACAATGATGAACAAGGGTTTCGAGGTAATCGAGGCTCGCTGGCTGTTTGGGTTGCGTCGCGACCAGATAGAGGTGGTTGTTCACCCTCAGTCGGTAATTCACTCGATGGTGCAGTTCTGTGACGGAGCAATAAAGGCTCAACTCGGCACGCCCGATATGCGAATCCCGATACAGTATGCGCTGACCTTCCCCGAACGAAAAGCGATAAACACTACCCGATACGACTTTCTGTCATCGGGCGGAGTTTTCAACTTTATGGCTGCCGATACGGAAAAATTCCGCAACTTGGCGCTGGCCTACGAAGCGCTGGAAAAGGGAGGCAATCTGCCCTGTGTGCTGAATGCCGCCAACGAGGTGGCTGTGCACTCGTTCCTCGAGCGCAAAATCGGATTCCTCGATATGAGCAACCTCATCGAAGAGTGTATGTCTCAGGTCGAATTCATCGCTCAGCCCTCGCTCGAGGAGTATGAGCATACAGATATATTGAGCAGAAAGTTGGCTCAAAAGTTAATAGAAACTAAATTTATAAGATAACAGACCAATAAATAATATTATGGAAACATTGGTAAGAGTATTACAATTTGTGGCAAGTCTTTCACTGCTGGTTTTGATTCACGAATTTGGACATTTCCTGTTCGCTAAGCTGTTCAAAACCAGAGTAGAAAAATTTTATATGTTTTTTAATCCTTGGTTCTCGCTGTTCAAGTTCAAGCGCGGCGAAACCGAGTACGGCATCGGTTGGTTGCCGCTGGGTGGATACGTTAAAATCTCGGGTATGATTGACGAGTCGATGGATACCGAGCAGTTGAAGTCCGAGCCACAACCGTGGGAATTCCGCTCGAAACCGGCGTGGCAACGTCTGCTGATTATGGTGGGCGGCGTGCTGATGAACGTAGTGCTTGCTGTTATGATATACATCGGGCTGAGCTACAGCTATGGCGAACAATACATCGCAGCCAAAGATGTGAAGTATGGATATATGTTCGAAGAGAAGGCTCTGAATCTGGGATTCAAAAACGGCGACAAGATTGTCTCAATTGAGGGCAGTAAGATTGACCTCGAGGCTCCGTATGCTCAAATCAATCTTGACATCTTGCTCAACAAGGCCGAATACGTTGAGGTTGAACGCGATGGCAAAATCGAAACAGTATATATCGAGGGAAAAGATTTCGAAGAGCTGCTCAAGGGCAAAATGTTAGATGCGCGCATTCCGTTCGTAGTGGGCGGCATAGCAGATGGCTCGACAGCGGCTGCAGCAGGATTACAGGTTGGCGACTCGCTCGTAGCTGTGGGCGGAGTCGAAACACGATTCTTCGACCAATTCGTGGAAAAATTCAAGGCTGCAAAGGGCGAAAAACTGACCCTCACCGTAATTAGAGAGTCGGCTCCCGTAGACATTGAGATTCAAATTTCGGAACAGGGCACAATCGGTGTATATCCCTATGGTGCGAGTGCATTTCTGGCCGTAAGTACCAAGAACTACAACCTGTTCGAAGCTGTCGGCGTAGGCGTGAAACGCACAGGTGAGGAGATTGCAAACTATTGGAATCAAATCAAACTGCTCTTCGACAAAGACCTTAAAGCATATAAATCATTGGGCGGATTCATCTCAATCGCGAAGGTGTTCCCCGGACAATGGGACTGGATTTCATTCTGGCACACTACCGCATTTTTGTCTATCATTTTGGCTGTAATGAACATTCTGCCTATCCCGGCACTCGACGGCGGACACGTTATGTTCCTGCTCTATGAGGTTGTGACTCGCAGAAAACCAAGCGACAAATTCCTCGAATATGCCCAAATGGTGGGACTGGCACTGCTCTTCCTGCTGCTGATTTACGCAAACGGAAACGATATTATTAAATTGTTTAAGTAGTTTAGTGCAAAGATAATATTGAGATTTTTTTCGTACCTTTGCGCAAATTTTATTTGAAGGTAATGTACAAGAAGTTTTTACGCCCTATATTTTTCCTGTTTTCACCAGAGAAAATCCACCATATTACCATATCGTGTCTGAAGTTTACACGATACGTACCGGGGCTTAAACCACTGCTCAGAGCAATCTTCACAGTGAAGGAGCCATCGTTGGAACGCGAAGTTTTAGGTATGAAATTCCCTAATCCCGTAGGTTTGGCTGCGGGTTTCGACAAAAATGCCGAGGCTTGTAACGAAATTGCCTGCCTGGGATTTGGTTTTCTCGAGGTGGGAACGGTGACTCCCAAAGGTCAACCGGGCAATCCGAAACCCAGACTCTTCAGATTGGTAAATGACCGAGCTATTATCAACCGTATGGGATTCAATAATTTAGGTGTAGAGAATGCTGTGCGCAACCTGAAAAAGGCTAATCCCAAACTTATTATCGGAGGTAACCTCGGAAAGAATACTGCTACACCGAACGACAAGGCCGTAGGCGATTACTTGAAATTGTTCCGCAGTCTGTATGAATATGTGGACTATTTTGTAATCAATGTGAGCTGCCCGAACATCGCAAACCTGAGAGATTTGCAGGATAACGGACTCAAAGATATTCTCAATACGTTGATTGAGTTCCGACGCGGACAGACTCCCTATCGTCCGATTCTGCTAAAAATCTCGCCCGACCTGACTAACGAGCAGATTGACAATATGATTACGACGATGGTAGAGTGCAAAATCGACGGCATCGTGGCTACGAATACGACCACCTCGCGCGAAGGCTTGTCGGCTTCGGCAGCCCAAATCGAACGTATCGGCAATGGCGGTCTGAGCGGTGCTCCGCTGACCAAACGCAGCATCGAAATCGTAAAATATATCCACACCAAAACCGAAGGCCGTTTCCCGATTATCGGCGTTGGAGGTATTATGTCGGTTGAAGATGCGCTGGCGATGCTCGATGCCGGAGCCTGCCTGATTCAGGTCTACTCGGGATTCATATACAACGGCCCAGCATTTGTGAAAAACATCTGCAAAGCACTGATTGACAGAGAACAAAAGAAATCAAAATAAAAACATATAAACAGCAATGGCAAAAGAACTTAAAGACCTCACAGGAAAAGAGGAAAACTACTACCAATGGTATAACGACCTTGTAAACAAAGCTGGCCTGGCAGAAAACTCTGCAGTCAGAGGTTGTATGGTAATCAAACCTTACGGATA
>JAZOQL010000299.1:0-27649 GCA_045656065.1 Rikenellaceae bacterium
GCATAACTCCGCAGCTAAATACCTTTGCAGCACAGGTTCGCAGCAATTCAAAATTCTGTCGGGCATAGGATATTGGTCGCCAATTACGGCCTCGACCCACTCGAAGAGCGTCTCCGAGGGCGACATTCCCAGCTCAGAGACACAATACTTCAGACCCGAATCCAGCAGTTCGGCTCCGGAGCGCGACCCGTTGTGTGCAATAAACTGCTCGAATCGCTCCTCAATGCCATCGGGGTGAGGTATTCCGGCAAGCCCGTCGTCCGAGGACATCACCCGACGACACTCCGCCAGCGCGAATTCACCCAACAGGAAAAATGCCTCACGCGGCAGAGTCGCAACCCAATTCGGATTTCCTCGTCCTGCGTTGAGAAATTGGCAGGTAGCCTTTCGCGTGTGTGCCGTAGCAAGCTCTATCAACGTGTTCTTAATCTCAAACGGACTCATCTTTGCGAGCCGAGCCTCTTGCGATGCCGAATTCAACATCTCAAGCGGAATCTTTTTCTTACAATCCATAAATCAGTTATTGTGTATATGAAAATTTCTTGGCGGCACCATTAATCCTATCACTGTTCCGAAAATCAGGTCGCCTAAAAACAGCACTCCCATTGATACGATATGATAACCTATTGTCATTCCCAAGTCGAAGTCTATCAGCCCGATAACCACTTCCGAGATTACAAAAACTATGAATCCATAAGTGAGTCCGCGCAGAATCAGATTCCGGATTTTTCGCAATGCCAACGACAAAATCCGACGATAAATCCAGGTGAAAATCAACCCCACACTCAGGTGGAATACCCAACCCCAAAAGAGAGAAACATTCAGCAGATATTCAATCATTCTCCACGGAGCCATCACCTCAACTCGCAAGGAATCAATCAGATAGTAAAATAAGGAAATTGCTCCCACAGCAATCGCCCCCGAAACAAGAGTCTGTATTTGCTTTTCGTTCATTGTCGATATTATTTTTTGACAAATCGCAATGTTGCAAAATTCGTACCTCAATATGTCGGACACAACAACCTCGGAACAAGGTATGAATTTTGAATGTAGTGGCACAGTACAAAAACTACGGATTATGAAACGAGATAATTTGATTAAACGGCTGAACAATCAAGCCAGCCAATTTGATATGGTAGTCATCGGCGGCGGAGCAACAGGACTCGGCATAGCCCTCGACGCAGCAACGCGAGGCTACAGCGTAGCCCTCTTCGAACAGTCGGACTTCACAAAATCGACCTCCTCGCGCAGCACAAAACTCGTACACGGTGGCGTTCGTTATCTTGCACAAGGCGATGTGCGACTCGTAACCGAAGCGCTGCGCGAACGGGGACTGCTGTTGCGAAATGCACCTCACCTGTGCCATAAGCAACCATTTATCATTCCGGCCTATCGCACGTTGGAGATTCCGTTCTACACCTCGGGGCTGACTATGTACGACATTTTGGCGGGCAGTCGCTCGCTGGGGCGTTCACGTTTTTTGAGCCGCAGCGGCGTACTCTCACAACTGCCTACTCTCAGGCAAGATGGACTCAAGGGCGGAACACTCTACTATGATGGGCAGTTTGACGATTCGCGACTCGGCATAAATCTGATGCAGTCCATACTCGAGAACGACGGCATTGCGCTGAACTATATGCGAGTCGAGTCGTTCATCAAGAATAGCAAAGGGCGTATTCGGGGCGTAGTTGTCCGCGACTGCATAAACAATGTCGAGCACGAGGTGCGGGCTGTGAACGTAGTCAATGCCACAGGTGTATTCGTAGACGATATTATGAGTATGGATACCCCCGAACACAAAAAGATGGTGCGCCCGAGCCAGGGAGTACACCTAACGCTGCCCAAGAAGTTTTTGCCGGGCGATGCTGCGCTGATGATTCCACGCACCGACGACGGCCGAGTGTTGTTCGCCGTTCCGTGGTATGATAAGGTCATTGTCGGCACGACAGATACGCTGATGCCAAACTCTACACTCGAACCTACGGCGCTCGAATCGGAGATAGAGTTCATACTCACAACTGCGGGACGCTATCTTCAGCAGGCTCCCAAGCGCAGCGACGTACTCTCGACCTTCGCGGGATTACGCCCATTGGCTGCACCTAAAGAGGGCGACCAGAATACAAAAGAGATTTCGCGCAGCCACAAAATCATCGTCTCCCCGAGCGGACTGGTCACCATCGTAGGCGGGAAATGGACTACATACAGACAGATGGCTCAAGATGTAGTCGACCGCGTAGAAAAAATCTCAGGTATATCTCACCGCCAGTGTATAACCGAAAAGCTAAAAATACACGGATACAGCGAATCGGTAGACCCTACCGACCCGCTCAGCTTTTATGGTTTTGATGTATTGGCAATCAGAGAGATGACCATCACCGAGCCGACTCTTGCCGAGCCTCTCGACGGGGAATACCCCTATATCGCAGCTCAAGTTGTCTGGGCCGTAGAACACGAAATGGCTCAACACGTTGAGGATTTTCTGGCTCGCAGAATCAGGATATTGTTTCTTGATGCACGGGCATCGCTCAGAATGGCTCCAAAGGTAGCGCAGATTATGGCTCGGCTGCTGCACAAAAATCAGCAGTGGATTGACTCGGAATTGACTCATTACAAACAATTAGCATCAAACTACATAATCAATTAGTATGGAACTATTAGCAGAATTCTTGAAAAAATATCCCGAAGTTGCCATCTTTCTGACGTTGGGTATTGGTTTTTGGTTAGGGAAACTTCACTACAAGAGTTTTTCGTTGGGGACGGTGACTTCGGTTCTTTTGGTCGGAGTATTGGTGGGGCAATTTGATATTCCGATTTCGGGGCCTCTGAAGTCGGTATTTTTTCTGATGTTTCTCTTCGCAATAGGTTACAGCGTGGGGCCGCAGTTCTTCCACTCGCTGCGCAGCAGCGGACTCAAACAGGTAGCATTTGCCGTAATCCAGTGTATGCTCTGCCTTGTGGTTACGTTCATTGTAGCCAAGCTATTTGGTTATAATGTTGGGCAAGCAGTCGGACTGCTTTCGGGTGCGCAGACCATCTCGGCCGTAATCGGCGTGGGCAGCGACACAATCAACAACCTGAACATATCGCCACAACTGAAACAGGAGTGGATAAACATCATACCCGTCTGTTATGCAGTAACCTACATCTATGGCACCATCGGCTCGGCATACATACTCGGCACACTCGGAGTCAGGCTGCTGGGTGGCGAAAAGAAACTGCGCGAGGCAACTCGCCAATATGAGGCGAAGCTGAACAAATCCTCCGTAGAAGATGACCCCGCATATATCAACGCCAACCGTCCCGTAGTGTTCCGCGCCTACAAAATCGAAAACAGCTGGTTCTCAAAGGCTCAGAGTGTCGAGCGGCTGGAGAATCATCTTCAGGAGCTTGGTCGCAGGGTATTCGTTGAACGAATCAGAAAAAATGGAAAAATTGTTGACAATCCGACACCCGATTTTGGACTTGGCATAGGCGACGAAATAGTGCTCAGCGGCAGACGCGAAGAGGTCATTGGCGATGAGAGTTGGATTGGTCAGGAGATTAGCGACAGCGAGTTGCTGAATTTTCCGGCTAAGGATATATTCGTAATGCTGACACATAAGAATCGACGCTACAAGCGAGTTGAACTACTTAGGCGTGAACGGTTTATGCACGGTGTGATGATTAAGTCCATTACGCGCTCGGGCGTGGAATTGCCCGTATTGAACGGGACAGAGCTGCTGCCGGGAGATATGCTCGAACTTGTCGGACTCGAACGCGAAGTAAACTTTGCTGCGCCTCGAATCGGACACGTCGATATGCCTACAATCAAGACCGATATGATATTCGTAGGGTTAGGAATTGTCGCAGGTTGCATAATGGGAGCCCTTACCGTACATTGGGGCGGAGTACCCATCTCTCTGAGCACCAGCGGCGGAGCACTGATTGCAGGTTTGGTTTTGGGTTGGCTCAGAACGAAGAATCCGTCATTCGGACGCATTCCTCAATCCTCGCTCTGGATAATGAACAACTTGGGACTCAACCTCTTCATCGCAGTAGTAGGCATAACTGCAGGCCCGACATTCATCAAGGGCATCAGTCAGGTTGGCTGGGGTTTGCTGTTGGCTGGGATATTGGCTACGAGCATACCGTTGTTGCTGGGCATTTGGGTTGGCAAGCTGATGAAATTCCACCCCGCAGTGAATTTGGGTTGCAACGCAGGAGCCCGAACTACAACTGCCGCATTGGGCGCAATTCAGGAATCCCTTTCGAGTTCGGTGCCCGCAATGGGATACACCGTAACCTACGCCGTGGGCAATACTCTACTGATTTTGTGGGGCGTAGTAATTGTTCTGATGATGTAGAATCTGGCTATTTCACTCCCCAGAACGAACGGTCGAGGCTGCGATAGCCGATGGCCTCGGCAATATGTTCAGCCTGAATGTTCTCTTTGGCATCAAGGTCTGCAATGGTTCGGGCAACCTTCAGTATTCTGTCGTGTGCCCGAGCCGAAAGACCGAGCCTCTCCATAGCTCTGTTCATCAATATGCGACTCTGGGTGTCGAGCTGGCAATACTGTTTCAAGTGTCGCGACTCCATCATCGCATTGGAATGGATATTATCTTCTGCAAAACGTTGTGTCTGAATATTTCGGGCTGCAATTACACGCTGCCTGATTTGGTCGCTCGACTCGCACTTCAACGACTCGGCAGTCATCAACTCAAAGGGTACGGGCGAAACCTCAACGTGCATATCAATTCGGTCAAGAACAGGCCCCGAGACTCGACTCATATATCGCGTAATCTGCGTCGGCGTGCAGGTGCACTCTCTGCTCGGGTGTCCTAAGTAGCCACACGGACAGGGATTCATCGAGGCTACGAGCATAAAGTTCGACGGGTACTCGACCGAATACCTTGCCCGGGCTATGGTGATTCGCTTATCCTCGAGCGGCTGACGAAGTACCTCTATCACGCTGCGAGAAAACTCAGGCAGCTCGTCGAGAAAGAGTATCCCGTTGTGCGAGAGCGAAATCTCGCCCGGCACAGGCGATGACCCTCCACCTACGATTGCTACCTCCGAGGCATTGTGGTGTGGCGACCTGAAGGGTCTGTGGGTAATCAATCCCCCCTCGTTGCCGATTTTACCCGCTACGGAGTGAATCTTCGTAGTCTCAAGCGCCTCGTGCAGAGTCATAGGCGGCATAATTGTCGGTATTCGCTTGGCAAGCATCGTCTTACCCGACCCCGGCGTACCAATCATAATGACATTGTGTCCACCCGCAGCAGCTATCTCCAGCGCCCGCTTTACCTGAGTCTGACCCTTAACCTCGTTGAAATCAATATCAAATTTCGTAGACTTATCAAAAAACTCCTGTCTTGTGTCTATCTCGGTTTTAGACAGATTTCCTTTACCATTCAGAAAATCAATCACCTCTGCAAGAGTATTCACGCCATAGACCTCAAGTGTATCAACTACGGCAGCCTCGCGAGCATTTTCTGCCGGAAGAATCAATCCACGAAACCCCTCTTTGCGAGCCTGAATGGCAATGGGCAGCGCTCCCTTAATCGGCCGCACAGTGCCGTCCAATGACAACTCGCCCATAATCACAAACTTGTCAAGCAGTTCGGCAGAGATTTGGTCGCTGGCTCCGAGTATGCCCAGCGCAATGGGCAGGTCATAGGCCGACCCCTCTTTTCGCAAATCGGCAGGCGAAAGGTTTACCGTAATCTTTCGTCCCGGCATCTTCAGCCCGTTGGTCTCGAATGCGGCACTGATTCGATGCAGACTCTCCTTAACGGCATTGTCGGGCAACCCCACCAAAAAGAAATTAATGCCCACAGAGATATTGACCTCGACACATATCGTTGTTGCATCTATTCCGGTCAATGCGCTACCAAAAGTCTTGACAAGCATAATTCGTACAGTTTTTTTCAATTCATTTCTCACAAAGGAGAATAAATTGGGAGTAAAGAAATGTATGAAATCAAGCAACAAATGTTGCAGTCACTATTTTTTCAAAAAACAGGTTTTCAATACGATGCTGCTGCCCTCGATTTTGCAATCCACCTCTTCGGGATTCTCGGTCAGTCGAATACTTTTCACTTTAGTGCCTCGCTTGATTACCATAGACGAGCCCTTTACTTTCAAGTCTTTGATAACAGTCACCGAGTCACCATCCTGCAATTCGGCGCCATTGCTGTCTTTGGGTACATCTGCGCTCGCAGCCGCTGCTACCGCGTCGCCATCAAACTCGTATGCGCAATCGGGACATACGTAAAGAGAACCGTCGAAATAAACATTCTCGCTACCGCATTTGGGACATTTTGAAATTTCACTCATAATCTTATATCTTTTTGTCTCTATTCATTTTAGCACTAAAACAATGCAAATATACCATTTTCCTGACGAAAAATATCATACTACAAAATAAATAGCAACATTATTATCAATACCCAATACTCAGCACGCACCCATATTTTTATCTTTTTATATTCGAAACGGACAATAAAATCTCAAGTTCGGTTGCAGAGTGTTGGAATTGTTGTATAATTTTCGTAAAATTGCAAGTGTTTTAATCTAACAAATTTAAATTAAATGATGGAACAAACAATAAAAGTGTTTTGCGAAAATAGCAACACATCTCTCTATGTAAAAATGGGGACCTCGCTGGCCGAACTGCTCGACATTCTGGCTCTGAAAAGTCCATTCCCGAGTCTGGCTGCATACGTGAACAACTCACTCAAAGAACTTACATACAGAATTTTTGAACCTGTAACAGTCAGATTTATAGATATCACACACTTCGAAGGCCGCAGAGTCTATCAGCGAACTCTGTTCTTCATTATGCAGAAGGCCGTCTATGACCTCTACCCTGACTACAAACTCAGTGTGCGCCACTCGATTGCAAAGGGTTTCTATGCGGAAATTGAGGGATTTGAAGGTGTGCCTCAAGAGGTAGTAGATGCCATAAAGGCGAGAATGCAGCAAATCATCAAACAGGACATTTCGATAATCAAGACCAAGATGCCCGAAAAAGAGGCTGCGGAGTTGTACAAACAATTCGGGCTGGAAGATAAGGTAGCGCTGCTGGAAACCAGACACCACCTGTATGTAACGGTATATATGTTGGCAGACCTGCCGGGATTCTTCTACGGAGCATTGTGCCCATCTACTAAGATGATTTCTCTGTTCGATATCGAGCCATTCTGCAAGGGTATCTACATTCGTGTGCCAAGCAACAGCGACCCGACTCAGCTCGAACAAATGGTACCGCAGGACAAGATGTTTGAAATTATTTCGCTGCACAAGCAGTGGAGCGAAATCTTAGGCGTAGCAAATATCGGTTCGCTGAACAAAATCATACTCGAGAATAAGTCTAAAGAGTTGATTCAGATAGCCGAGGCGCTGCAGGAGAAGGTTTGTGCAAACGTAGCCGATATGATTTTCGACAAGTACAACCAAGAGGGTTCGCGCATCATTCTGCTCTCGGGACCTTCGTCGAGCGGAAAGACTACCACCAGCAAACGCATCGCTGTGCAGTTGTCCGTACTCGGATTCGAGCCTATGGTAATCAGTCTTGACGATTATTTCCTCAACCGCGAATGCACACCGCGCGACGAAAATGGAGAATATGACTTCGAAGCGCTCGAGGCTCTCGACATCGAACAATTCAACAAAGACCTGCTGGCGCTGCTCGACGGAGAAGAGGTGAACATTCCGACATACGATTTTGTAACGGGTTGCCGAGTGATGAATCCCGAAAAGAGACTCAGACTAAAGAGCCGTTCGATGTTGATTATCGAGGGTATTCACGCGCTGAATCCGTCACTCACACCGCACATTAAGGATACACAAAAATTCAAGATATATGTTTCGGCGCTGACTTCGATAGCAATGGACAATATGAACCGCATTGCTACGACCGACAACCGACTGTTGCGCAGAATGGTCAGAGACAATGCCTATCGCGGAACAAGCGCAGTGGACACTATCAAGCGTTGGCAGAGCGTCAGACGTGGCGAGGATAAGCATATCTTCCCCTATCAGGAGCAGGCTGACGTGGTGATAAACTCGGCAATGATATACGAATTGTGCGTGCTGAAACGCTATGCAGAGACGATACTTCACGAGGTGCCCGACAGTGTACCCGAGTTCGGCGAAGCAAACCGATTGCTGAAATTCCTCGAGCATTTTGCGCCGATTGATTCCGACTTTATTCCACCGACTTCCGTACTGCGCGAATTCATCGGTGGCAGTAGTTTCGTCTACTAAAGATTGTCAATAAATTTTATATTTTGTGGTTCATTTTATATCTTTGTGGCACTTATTTTTAACTAAACAAAATTAATATGAAAACTTTTAAACGAATGGCTTTGCTAAGCCTTGCTGTTCTGGCAACAGCTTTTGCATTTGCTAATGGGGACTCAAAAGAACCAAGAGTTAAAAAGTCCAGAAAAGCAAAAAAGGAACTTGTGGCCATAAAAGATATGAAAAAAGATTCTCTTGCAAAAACATTTGACCACCTTGCTTTAACGGGTAATCAAAAAGCAGTTGGTATGTTTGATAAGTTTATTATTGCAAAGGGGGATTCTATTCGCTTTAAAACCGTATTTATTCCTGGAGATGTCGTGAGAATCGTTGCCGAAAATGGACAAGAAGCATCACCCGAAGATTTGAAAAAGGGCGAATGGATTGTAACTCTGAAACCCGAAAAATCAAAATGGTGTGTTATTAAAAGATACCACGCTGATGGATATATTGCGCCTTCGGGTGGTCGTGTTGTAGTTGTCGCCCCTGAAGAATATGATGAGGTGATTACTAAATATAGGCAATTAAGCGGAGATAAACGAACTAAGTATGTTGACAAGATTGCAGGTGGCGATTATAGCCATTTCTTCCCAACAGAAGAATTCCGAAATAGTCGTTGGAAATAGAGTTCGAATTTGACTATGTATGAACAACACCCCCGTCGGATATTCTGACGGGGGTGTTATCTCAAAAAATAGAACGTGAACAGATTGATTCTAAAATTGGCACTACTTTGTGCGAGTCTTGCAATTTATATACCGCACGTTCAGGCACAGAGCTTGCGGCTGGGATTCTATAATGTCGAAAATTTGTTCGATACCATAAATTCGCCAGATTGCAATGACGGAGAATTCACACCCTCGGGCGCAAAAAATTGGACTGCCGACAAATACCAACATAAAATGCAGTTGCTTGCCGAGGTGATTCGGGCTATGGAGTGCGACATCATCGGCATTTGCGAGGTAGAAAACGAATCGGTAGTCGAAGAGCTTGCCAGACTGACAGGGTATGATTTCGTGCATCTCGACACACGCGACGGTCGCGGAATGGACCAAGCACTAATGTTCCGCACGGAGCGTTTCGAGGTGGAACGTTTTTCGCTGCGGGGAAATTGTCGCAGAGCATTTCTGCTGGTCGAGGGTACAGCCGACTCCATTCCGCTGAAGATTATCGTAGCGCATCTGCCATCGAAACTCTCAAACCGTAAAGTAGCCAAAGGTGCAGCCACCGAACTAAAAGCAGTAATAGACTCTCTGTCCACCGACAGATGCGACCTCGTTGTAATGGGCGACCTGAACGCTACACCTCAAGAGAGTGTCGTGAAAAATATCCTGAAATTTGACGAATCAGAATATGGCACAAACCTGATGTTCAACCCGTTCGCCAAACTGAGTCGCAGAGGTGAAGGCTCAATTGTCTGGAACAACCGACTCAAGATGTATGACCAGATTGTGCTGAGCCGAACGATGCTCGACAGCAGTGGCTGGAATTTCAATCCCAACAGAAACGAAGCCGATGTTTTTGTGCTGCGGGGTGTTGTTGTGCAATCGGGTGCAAGACGCGGTTACCCACAACGCAGCTACGTTGGAAACCGATACACCGCAGGCGCAAGCGACCATCTTCCAGTAAGATTGACTCTAAGAATCGGAAATTAGCACATTTTTGACGAAATCTGAAAAAACATTCGTAACTTCGCAGTTTGAAAATCTTTTGAACATAAAATTACGACAATGACAAGTGAACATAAATATCGAGTGGGATTCTGCACATTGGGCTGCAAACTCAACTTCTCGGAGAGCTCGACAATAGCCCGAGCTTTCGAACAGGAGGGATACACTCGTGTGGGAATAAACGACCCCGCCGATGTCTATGTCATCAATACCTGCTCGGTTACGGAACACGCAGACAAAAAATGTCGTAATTTGATTCGCCGTCTGGTCAGAAGCAATCCGCGCGCCCTCATCGCCGTAACAGGGTGCTATGCACAACTCAAACCACAGGAGGTGGCAGCAATCGAAGGTGTGGATATTGTCGCAGGAAATAACGATAAAGATAAAATAGTAGGACTGATTAAGGAGCTGACTGCCAAACAGAAAGGCATTATCTATGGCTGCACTCCCGATGGTCTGACCGACTTCTTCCCGGCCTACTCGACAGGCGACCGCACAAGGTCGTTCCTCAAGGTTCAGGACGGCTGTTCGTACAAGTGTTCATACTGCACCATACCTCGAGCAAGGGGCGAAAGCCGCAATGCTCCCATCGCGCAGCTGGTCGATGAGGCACGCAGCATAGCACAATCGGGCAGTCAGGAGATAGTTCTAACGGGAGTCAATACGGGCGACTTCGGCCACTCAACCGGCGAACGTTTCGCCGACCTGCTGAAGGCACTCGACTCGGTAGAGGGCATCAACCGCTATCGCATCTCATCTATCGAACCCAACCTGCTGACTGACGAGGTAATCGAAATATGTGCAAACTCATCGAAATTTATGCCTCACTTTCACGTTCCGCTGCAGAGCGGCTCGGACAAGATTCTGGCATTGATGAGAAGAAGATACAACACTAAAAAATTCCGCGACAGAATCGAGGCAGCCCGAAAGGCTATGCCCGATACATTCTTCGGAATAGACGTTATTGTGGGATTCCCCGGCGAAACCGAAGAATTGTTCGACGAGACTTACCGATTCCTCGACTCGCTGGAGGCGACATTCCTGCACGTCTTTCCATTCTCGTGTCGCCCCGGAACAGATGCAATCAACTACCCGGGCAAGGTTGCTCCGCAGACCGCCGAGCAGAGAGTGGAAAAACTGACCGAATTGTCGCGAATCCACCACCGCCGATTCTGCGAAAAATATCTGGGACAGAGACGCAATGTGCTGTTCGAAACTTCACACGGCTCGGACAAAATGGTGGGATATACAGATAATTACATTCGAGTTCTGGCTCCGTATAACGCCGAACTGCTGAACAAGATTGTCCACGTAACGCTGCTCAGAGTCATAGACGACGAGTTCGTAGAGGCTGAATTATAATTTCTTGTCTAAAAGCACAATTCAATGATAGGAATAAGAAAAAAAATAATGCTCGGATTTACGGCACTCTGCATCTTGCTCTTCTTTGCAGGTGTAGTGTCTGTGTTTGAATTTGAACGTCTGAGCCGAAATACACAAACAATTCTGGCCGTCAATATCCAAAATATCGAATACTCGAAACAGATGCTCGACGCTGTTCAGGACCAGAATATGGTTCTGCTGCAAATCGCAGCCTTCAAGAACCACGACGGCGACTCGCTGTTGTACGATGCCCGCAAGCGATTCAGCACAGCATTCGACAGCATAGTTGCCCTCAATGGCCACAAGCTGCCCGAGATTGACTCGATATACCACGCCGACAGACGCTACAACTCACAGGTCAATCGCGCAGTTTTCGAGGCTCAGGACTCGAGTAATATCAATTGGTTTACAGATGTTTACAGCACAAACTACTCGGCCATAGTGCGCGCAATCAAAAATTTTATGATTTCGACTCAGAGCCGAATGGCCGTAGATACTTCGCAACTCGAAAGCAACGCCTATCGCGCCGTTATGCCGAGTATCATCGCCCTTGCCGTAGCAATACTGCTGACGTTAGTCTTCGCTCGTTTGGTGGATATGTACTATCTGAAACCAATCATTCAAATCAAAAAATCGCTCCAGAGATGGCTTACGCAACGAATACAATACAACGTCACCGTCGATGGAGATAGCGAAATGGCTAAACTGAACGAGCTTATCAAAGAACTGATTTTAATGTCTAAAAACCGTAAGACCGAATAATGCGTTTCGATGTTATCATAAGATATGTCGGGTTGATATTGTTGATTAATGCCGTTTTTATGTTGATTTCGGCATTGGTTTCGATATTCAACAACTGGGATACGGGCTCATACCCACTGCTGCTGAGCTGTGCAATATGCGCCATAGCCGGTATATTCCCATTGATATTCGTCGAACGCAATGTGCAGATTTCAACCAAAGAGGGCTATGTGATAGTAGTGGGCTCGTGGTTGCTTTCGTGCGTGGCCGGAATGTTACCATACGTGCTCTGGGGCGGAGAATTCAGCTTTATAAACGCCTGGTTTGAGAGCGTTTCGGGATTTACCACCACAGGAGCAACAATTCTTGTCGATATCGAAGCTCTGCCCAACGGATTGCTGTTCTGGCGCTCGGCTACGCACTGGATAGGCGGTGTGGGCGTAGTCTTGTTCTCGCTGGTCATTCTGCCTACGCTGGGACGCACAAAAGCCATTATGTCAAATGTTGAACTGTCGTCGCTGGCAAAGGAGAATTTTAGATACCGAACTCAAAAAATATTGCTGATTCTTACGGTGGTATACATTGGGCTGACTCTGCTGCAAACCGTGCTGCTGAAGGTCGCCGGAATGAATTGGTTCGACTCGATAAATCACGCATTCTCGACCATTTCGACGGGAGGATTCAGCACAAAAAACCTGAGCATCGGCGCTTACAACAATATCTGGATTGATATCATCTGCATCATCTTTATGCTCATCGCGAGCATACACTTCGGATTGATTTTCTCGACATTCATCAGAAACAAGAATAATATTTTCCGCTCGGAAGTTGTGCGATTCTACGTGCTGGGGATTGCTGCAATGATTGTCTGTCTGATGCTTAATCTGAAATTCTCGGGCAATTATGCGACATTCGGCGAGGCTCTCAGATACAGTTCATTTCAGGTTGTCTCGGTCATTTCGACTACGGGATTTGCTACGGCCAACACCAATCTGTGGACACCGTTTGCAATCCTTGTGCTGATTTACTGCGGACTCCAATGCGGGTGCGCAGGCTCAACTACCGGAGGCCTGAAAGCCGACCGTATATTGTTGCTGTTCAAAGCCCTGAAGGTGAGAATCATTCAACAACAACACCCCAATGCCGTAGTGAGAGTCAAACTCGATGGACTGAGTCAGGAAAACTCGCTGATATCGTCTGTTACACTGTACATTGTCTTTTATGTATTTTTGGCTCTGGTCGGCGGAATGCTGATTTCGCTCACAGGCGAAGACCTGATGACCTCGTTCAGCGCCGGTTATGCAAGTCTCGGTAATGTCGGCCCCGGATTCGGAAAGGTCGGCTCGGTAGATAACTTCTCGACTCTCAGCGTATTCGCAAAGATGGTTTGCACTATGCTGATGTTGTTGGGTCGTCTTGAAATATTCGGATTTATTCACCTATTGTTCTTACACTCGTGGCGATGAGAACCTTGTTAATAAACATATTTTTTCTATTTACATTCGGAGTTTTGTGTAGCCAAAATGCAAATGGTGCAGAGATTAAACTCCCGGAATTCGAAAACGACTCTATCTATAAATCATTGGTGGAAAAACGTCAGGAGTTCAGAAACAAAGAGAGTGTGCTGAATACGAAACTCGACTCGCTGCGCAACTACTACTCCTCAGCTCCGGACAGCCTGAGAAACATCATTGGCGAAAAAATTCTTTCGGTCGAAAGCGAACTCTACGGAATCCGCGCTCAAATAGCCGAAGCCGACCAGAAAATCAATATCGTCGAACAACAATACCTCGTGCAATCAATCCGCAACGAAGGCAAACCGGATTCAACAGGAACGACAAATCCTACACAATCGAACTTCCGCAAACACAGATATTTGCTCAACAACCGATTCTTAGGACAGAATCTGCCCGCCGAGGAGTTCAGAAAACTGAGAACAGTGCAAAAAAACGAACCACTCGTAAAACAACTGGTCGAGGAATTCAATGCAAACTACCAGCAGCTCGATTCATTAAGCCGCGAGTATCAAACCGTTTCGACTCAGTCTAAGGCCGACTCGCTCTATCGCAGATATATGATTCTCTCTGAACAGAGCGCAAGATTAGATGACAGCCTCGGCAGATTGTGGACTCCGTGTTACGACACGAAGATTTATGCCTATAGCTATCTGCTCGACCGAATCAACCGCACCGATGTGCTCGAGGATATGAACAACAAACTAAACGAAGCCCGAGCTGCACACCAAAACGAAGATGGAACACAGCTGCAATCGCTCAAGTTCGCAACACTGGCCAACCAACGGTCAGTAGTGCTGAACTATGAATTGGCGCTGGCCGAAGTTTTAGACCTGACCGAGGCTGCCGACTCGATACGCACAGAACTCGAAAAAATACCCGACTCCTCAAATCTCACACTGAGAAGAATCGTGCTGCAACCGCTGGACTTTACACCATACTGCCGAGTGACAACTACCCCAACCCACATATACACTACGCGTAACCCGATACCCAAACATCAAAAACCCGAGGTGGCAAGAGTGTACAAAATCTTGTTGGGAACATTCCAGAAAGCTCAACAACCAAATATATTCCGCAAGGTATCACCGCTGAGCTATGAACGAACCGAAGGTGGCAAATATCGCTACTACGCAGGCTTGTACAAGAATTACGACGAGGTGATGGAGGATATCGAAAGACTGAAAGAGATCGGATTCAGACGCCCCGAACCCGTTGTCTGGGAAGATGGCGTGTATCGCAATCTGGCCGAAGAGTCGGAAAACAGCTACCGAGTGGAATTCACCTGCCCGGGTGGAGTAATCAGCAATACCATCAAGGCATTGATAGATGTATTCGCCAAAGACAAAGAGACCTCAAGAATCAACACCGAGACAGGTGTAGTGTATATCATAGGCACTTTTGACACTGAAAACAAGGCTCAAGAGCTGGTAGATGCACTCAACAGAATGGAGGGCGTGAATGCAAAATTGACTCAAAACGAATAACACTGAAATTATGAAAATATCCAAATATCAGGGTTGCGGAAACGATTTCGTCGTGGTGGATAATCGCGACGGCCGATTCGCAGCCAATACCAAACAGGTAACATTCTTGTGTGACAGACGATTCGGTGTGGGTGCCGACGGATTGATGCTGCTGGAGGAGGACGCAGACAGCGACTTCAAAATGAGATATTTCAACTGCGACGGCGCCGAATCGACAATGTGCGGAAACGGCGGCAGATGTATCGCTCTGTTTGCTCACCACCTGGGCATAGGCTCGATGGTGAAAAACTTCTCGGGCATAGACGGCAAACATACTGCACAGTTGTACAATATCCGCAACAGCAGCGCTACGGTCTGTCTCGAAATGTGCGACGTGGAGGTTATTGAACAAATGTGCGACGACTTTTTCCTCAATACCGGCTCGCCCCACTATGTGCACTTCTGCGACAACCCCAACGAGGAAAATATCGTAGAGTATGGCCGAGCAGTACGCTATGGAGAACTCTTCGCCGAAAAAGGCGGCACAAATGTCGATTTGGTGAAGATTGTGGACGAGGGCGAAATCTATGTGCGCACCTATGAACGCGGCGTGGAAGATGAGACTCTATCGTGCGGAACAGGCGTTACGGCAGCAGCAATCGCCGCAGCAATCAAAACCCAAAGCCAATGTCGCCGCTGGAGAGTGAAAACCCGAGGCGGAATGCTGACCGTAGAGTTTGAACTCAATGGCACAAGAGCCGAAAAAATATCACTCACAGGTAAAGCCGTAAGGGTATTCGAAGGCGAAATAGACTACTACAAAACAGGCGCATTCGAAGAAGAGATAGATTACACCAAAAGCCAATCAGAAAGTGGAAAAGTTTGCAGTTGCGGCGGGCACAGCCATTAGATATAACGATTCGCTAAAGGGCGAAAAGACAATATTATTGCTGCACGGCTACCTCGAAAACCTCGACGTGTGGGAGCCGTGGAGCCATAAACTCGCAGAACACTATCGCGTAATCTCACTCGACCTGCCCGGACACGGAATATCCGAAGTGCGTGGCGAAATTCACACAATGGAGTTTCTGGCCGAGACTGCACACGGGCTGCTGGAGACATTGGGCATCAGCCAATACATCGTGCTGGGACACTCTATGGGCGGATACGTAGCAATGGAGATGATGAAAAAATGGCCATCGGAAATCAAGGGCGCACTGTTTCTTCACTCACACCCCTACGCAGATACACCTCAACGCGCCGAGGACCGATTGCGCGAAATAGAACTTATGCAGAGCGGCAGAAAAGAGGTGCTGATAAAGTTAAATCCCCAGCGCCGATTCGCAGCCGAAAACTGCAAACGGCTCTCAGGCATAATTGACGAACTGAAAGAGATGGCATTTCTGACCGAAGATGAGGGCATAGTAGCTATACTCAAGGGTATGGCTCAGCGAGGTGACTACGTCGAAATGATAGAAAAAACTGACATTCCGACTCTGTTCATATACGGCAGCGGCGACCAGATGATTCCACAGGAGATTTGCGCTCGGGTTGCAGAACAATTTACGGCTGCACAAGTAACTATGATTGAATCTTGTGGCCATATGTCATTCATCGAACAGCCAGACAAAACACTCGATATTGTGAACGATTTTTGCAGCAAACTGAAAAAATAGACATAATATTGCCCTAATATCAAAAAAAATAGTTACATTTGTGACATAAGTTGAGGGGGGAGGGAGTTGAGATGTGCAGTGGCTGCAACTAACACCCACCCGGCAATTGAAATATATTTGTTAACAAAATATCGTAGGTTATGGATTTAAAAGAGTTACTTTCGAGCTTTTCGCTAAAAAGAGAAGACCAAAAACCAGAACCACAGAATGAATTAGAGATGACACCCGAACAGGAAGTTGCTCAGGCAAAATTAGCCGCAAACAACAAAGGCGCTCAACAACAGGAATTCAATGGCAGTTTTCTGACTTCAGACCTCGTTGTCAAGGGTTCGATTTCGTCGAAGTTTGATTTGTGCATCTCGGGAACAATTGATGGTGATGTGGAATGTGAAGGTGATGTTTCGATATTCGGCTCGGTAAATGGAAACATCTCTGCCAATAATGTCATTATGAATCAAGCCAAAGTCACAGGCAATATCAAGGCTAAAATGAATGTGACTCAAAAAGCAGGCTCGAGCGTCACAGGGGATATCGACGCAGAGTGTGTAGAGGTAAACGGCTCGGTAAACGGAAACATCAATGCCGTGGGCAATGCTGTGTTCTACTCTCTGGCACACATCACAGGCAATATAACCGCAGGCTCGATTGCCGTTAAGGAAGATGCCGTAATCAACGGCTTTATGCACATCAACAAAGAACGTAAAAACGAGTCGGAATAGAATCGCAAATACGAAAAATTGTGACGGTGTTTTGTAGCTCGTGCTGCGAAACACCGCTTTTTTTATAACTTTGCAATGTGGAAACAAGTTATGCCGATATACTGCTACCGCTCGCTGTCGAGGGCTATCTGACATTTGAGGTTCCGGACTCACTTACCGACTCGATTGTCAGAGGGCAGCGTGTTGTTGTACCCCTCGGGCGCAACAATCTGTACACAGGCGTGGTAGTGGCAGTGCACAACAACCGCCCAAATTGCAAAGTCGTAAAACAGGTAGTATCGGTAGTTGACCCCGAAGCCGTTGTCACCGATAATCAATTCAAACTCTGGCGGTGGATTTCACAATACTACCTCTGCACAGAAGGCGAAGTGCTGAAGGCTGCAATGTCGCGCGAACTGTTACCCAGAGGCCGCGGCTCGCTCGATGTGGAGCCTATCTCAAAAAATCTGCCCGAAGACATTTACTGCAACATCACCGATAAAGAGCATATTAGCGATATGCTGAAACAACTCGCCAGAGCCAAACGGCAGGTCAAACTGCTCGAACGGCTGGCAGAGGCGGGCGGAGTTATGCTGCAAAATGAATTGCTGACTGAAGCAGGCGACTCGGCAGCCCTGAAATCTCTTGTAGAAAGGGGTATTGTCACGCTCGAGCGCAAGATTAGACAATCGAAATGGGAGTACCGCAGTTGCAATCTGCCACAACTCTCGACCACTCAACAAGCGGCATTCGACTCGATAAACACTTGCAGTTCGAACCACAAATGCGCTCTGCTGTTCGGAGTTCCGGGCTGCGGCAAGACCGAGGTAATGATAAACCTTATTGCCCAAGAGCTGGAACAGGGCAAAGATGCTCTCTATCTCCTACCCGAAATAACCCTCTCGGTGCATCTTATCTCGAGATTCGAGCATCTGTTCGGCGATAGACTAATTGTATGGCATTCGGCTTTAGGCAAAAAGGCTCGCCGAGAGAACTACGCACGAATGGCACGTAAGGAGCGTGAAGCCTTCGTAGTGTTGGGTACCCGCTCGGCACTGTTTCTGCCATTCTCGCAACTCGGGTTAGTCTGCGTAGACGAGGAACACGACTCGAGTTATAAGCAGAGTGACCCGGCTCCGAGATATAACGCACGCGATACGGCTGTAATGTTAGCCCACCAAAACTCAGCCTGCACGGTGCTATGCAGTTCGACACCCTCAATCGAAAGTTTTCATAATGCCATTTCGGGGAAATATACACTCGTTGAGATGACCGAACGATTCGGCCAGAGCGAGCATCCAAAGGTTATTCTGTCGGATAACAAAGTCGCAGCCAAACGTGGCGAACGAACTACACAATTCAACAAAATAACACTCGAACATATCCGCGAAACACTCGACCGTGGCAGCCAAATACTCATATTCCAAAACAGACGGGGATACTCATCATACGCCATTTGTCTGGATTGCGGAAAGGTTGTCTATTGCCCAAATTGCAATGTATCGCTGACACAGCACTCAGACCAGCTCAGGTGTCACTATTGCGGCTACCATCGACCATTCGCAGCGGGGTGTCCCGACTGCTCAGGCAGCCTAAACAATCGTGGGTACGGCACCGAACGTATCGAACAGGAACTGAACAAAAATTTTCCTCAGGCTCGCGTGGTGAGAATTGATTCCGACTCGGTATCATCTCTGTCTGACTACAAGAGCAAAATAGAAACAATAACTCAAGAAAACGGCGCCGATATAATCGTTGGCACACAGCTAATCAGCAAAGGCTTGGACATTGCGGGTATCGAGACCGTAGTAGTCCTTGATGCAGACAGTCTATTCTACTCGCCCGATTTTCGCGCGTCGGAGCGTGCATACCAATTGATAGTACAAACCGCCGGCCGAGCAGGTCGTCGAAACAGACAGGGTACGGTGATAATCCAGACTGCGCAGCCCGAAGATGATGCCATACTGCGAGCAGCCTCGTCGGACTATTACGGTATGTATAAAAGCGAGTGCTCGCAACGCCACGACTACCACTATCCGCCATTCTGTCGCCTTGTCAGCATCGCGCTATGGGGTGCAGACGAAACGCTGCTCGAGAGTGATGCCGAACGAATCGGGCACGACTTGGTGCGCGAATTCGGACAACGCGTATTGGGTCCCGAGGCTCCGCCCGTAGACCGAGTGCGCAACCGCCACTGCCGAGTCTTTATGCTGAAAATAGACATCGGCAGCGCAGGAAGAGTACACCGCGAAAAATTGGTCAAATTGCTCGAATCGTGGGAACGACTCAAAGTCAAAATCACAATAGACGTAGACCCCGCATAATGCCCCTCAGTGGGCATTTTTTTGTGCAAAAATTTGGTTTTTGATAAAAACAATTTATATATTTGCAACAGCTAGCTAAAACAGCTCAATTTTAAAAATTAACGAAAATGAAAAAGCTATTATTACTTTTGATTCCTCTCTTTGGAATGTTGACTGTGGAGTCTAATGCGCAAACTATTAACATTTCGTCTCAAGGGAAACCTATTCAACTTGGTGATTCGATACTTGTTTCCGCTATGTGGTCTCCAAATTTGACTGAATTTCAGGGCATTTTGTCAAAACAGATAATTGGCATCGAATTTAAAAAACTCTTTACTCCGGCCAATAAATATGCTAAAAATGGCAGATTCGCTTTTTTTATATACCCGACTGCTACGATGTGCTTAAGACCAACAATGATATTGGCTGATAGTACAGAGCAAGATGTTGCAATGTCAGATTACCTTAAACGAATGTTTACTATTACCGTTTTAGACAAAAATGGAAAAGAGATTAGAGATTCTCTATCAAATCAATACAACACACCCTTCAGGATTAGACAAGTCAAAATCGAAGATGGCGATTTTAATGAGGCTGTGAAAAAAATTACCCCTTCAAAAAAATAACAAATAACAAACCACGCAACCGAAAGACTTTAATCGAGCAATAGTCTCTCGGTTGTTTTTTTTACACAGAATTGCATTATTTACGAATTTTTCGATACATTTGTAATATCGTTTGTATTATTCGAATGTGCAATGGATACCATTTTCAAACACAAATCTATTCGCCAATTTAGCGATAGATTGCCCGATAAAAATCTGATTAATAAACTGCTCGAAGCTGCTGTGCGCGCTTCAAACACCGGCAATATGCAGGTATACTCTATCGTGGTAACTACCGATGAAGAGCTGAGAAAAAAACTCGCCGAATGTCATTTTAATCAGCCTGCCTCGAAAGCTCCGCTGCACGTGACATTCTGCGTAGATATAAATCGTTTCTCAAAGTGGTGCCGCCTGCGCGATGCCGAACCCGGTTATGACAACTTTCTGTGGTTTGTGAGCGGAGCTACGGACGCACTGCTCGCATCTCAGAACTTCTCGCTCGAGGCCGAACACAACGGTCTTGGCATTTGCTATCTGGGCACCTGTTTGTACAACGCCCGCCGAATCGGCGAAATACTCAACCTGCCAAAAGGCGTTATACCCGTAGCGTCGGTCGTGGCTGGCTACCCAGATGTAAACCCACAACTTACCGATAGATTGCCGCTCGAAGCCGTAGTCCACTACGAAACATACCACGACTACACAGCCGACGATATCAACCGTCTATGGGCTGAACGTGAAAACTCGGACGAAACAAAACAGCTGCTCGAGATAAACCAATTGCCAAACCTCGCGCAGATATTTACTCAAAAACGATACACCCAAAAAGATAATATTGCAATCTCGGAAAACCTGATATCTCTGCTCAAAGAACACGGATTTCTCCCCTAAAATCTGACCCGATTATGAGACACAGAAGACAATTTCGCGAAGTTCAACGACTCGACCTTAAATGGTTGATTTTGTCGGCATTAGTGCTCGCAGCGCCGCTGGCAATTCTGCTCTATCTGAACAAACCGTTCAGCGCAATAAACATCGTGCTGACGATATTGCTGCCCTTGACTCTGCTCTATACGTTGTATGCCATAAGGCTCAAAACCATCATCGACCCTCACCGAATCAGAATAAAATTCTTCCCGCTGGCCAATAGAAACATCTCGTGGGACGATGTGAAGTTTGTCGAGATTGTACACTACGGATTCGTAGGCGGCTGGGGAGTGAGAAAATCTCCGCAGTGGGGCACAATATACAACACTCGCGGCTCGATAGGTTTGCTCGTTGAGCTGAAAAGCGGCGAGCGTCTTGTCATCGGAACTCAGCACCCCGAGGCTCTTAATCGTTATCTGATGAACTGCATCGAAATAGAAGAGGCCTGATTGGCTCGAAATTATCAGATAACTTGCAAAGTTTAAAAAATTTAGTAGTATCTTTGTCTTTTCAAAACAGTCAATTAACTTGATATGGAATTAAATAAACTCACCGCAATATCTCCGGTAGACGGACGTTACAGAAATGCAGCCGAACCGCTGGCTGATTACTTCTCGGAATTCGCTCTGATTCGTTACAGAGTATTGGTCGAAATCGAATACTTCATCGCTCTGAGCAAAATTCCACTGCCTCAACTCAAAGGCGTAACCGAGGCTAATTTTGAACAACTGAGAAATATCTATAAATCATTCAGCGTCGAAAATGCGCTGGCTGTCAAAGAGATTGAAAAAACTACAAACCACGACGTTAAAGCCGTAGAATACTTCATCAAAGGCGAAATGGAAAAACTCGGACTGGGCGAATACAAAGAGTTCGTGCATTTTGGTTTGACCTCTCAGGATATCAACAATACGGCAACACCATACTCGCTAAGAGACGCAGCACACAACGTCTACTACCCGCTGCTCGATGAGGTAGTCGATACGCTGAAGGGTCTGGCTATGGAGTGGATTGATGTACCGATGTTGGCGCGTACTCACGGACAACCCGCCTCTCCGACCCGCCTCGGCAAGGAGATTATGGTATTCGTCGAACGCCTGAACAAACAAATCGAACAACTTAAGGCTATCCCCTGCCCTGCTAAGTTTGGCGGCGCTACGGGTAACTTCAACGCACACCACGTAGCATTCCCGGAAATCGACTGGGTAGATTTTGCTAACGATTTCGTGGGTAATGTACTGCACCTCGACCGTTCGCAGATTACAACTCAAATTGAACACTACGACAATCTTGCAGCAATTTTCGACTGCTTCAAGAGAATCAATACAATCCTCATCGACCTGTGCCGCGACATCTGGACTTACGTTTCGATGGAGTATTTCAAACAGAAAATCAAAGCAGGCGAAGTGGGTTCATCGGCAATGCCGCACAAGGTTAATCCTATCGACTTTGAAAATGCCGAAGGTAACCTGGGCATCGCTAATGCTATCTTCTGCCACCTGGCAGGCAAACTGCCTGTATCGCGTCTGCAACGCGACCTGACCGACTCGACAGTGCTCAGAAACGTGGGTGTGCCGCTGGCTCACACAGTTATCGCGATGAAATCTGTACTCAAGGGTCTGGGCAAACTCATTATCAATAACGAAGCATTCGACGCCGATTTGGAACGAAACTGGGCAGTAGTGGCCGAAGGTATTCAAACTATCCTCAGACGCGAAAACTACCCGAATCCATACGAGGCGCTCAAGGCTCTGACCAGAACAAACCGCGCAATCTGCAAAGAGGATATTGCTGAATTTATCGACAATCTCGACGTCAGCGAAGAGGTTAAGGCGAAACTGCGCGCACTCTCTCCGCAAACTTACACCGGAGTTTTTAAACTGTAATAATATCCCCCAAAATATCAAACATATTTATAACAATCAAAAAATCTGAAAGTTATGGGATTTTTAAAAGAGTTTAAAGAGTTTGCCGTTAAGGGTAACGTAATGGATATGGCAGTCGGTGTTATCATCGGCGGCGCATTCGGCAAAATTGTAACTTCGCTGGTAAATGACATTCTGATGCCACCAATCGGAGTTATTATGGGCAATACCGACTTCTCGAACCTGAAACTCGACATCTCTATCGTCCGAGATGCAATCTCTGGTGCCGAGACCGCCGAGCCTGTCTATTGGAACTACGGCGCATTCATTCAACAATGTATCGACTTCATTATCTTGGCGTTCTGTGTATTTCTGCTCGTTAAGCTGATGAATAAACTCAAGAAGAAGAAAGAAGCGCCTGCGCCCGCACCTGCGCCTGCTCCGGAACCACAACCGACTAAGGAAGAAATTCTTCTGACCGAAATCAGAGATTTGCTCAAAGAGAAAAAGTAATCTTTTTTCAATAAAAGAAAGAGTGCCGATTCAGATGAATCGGCACCTTTTTTTGTTATTTTGTCATCAACTCAATCACAGCCTTCATACCCTCGATTAATGCAATCAATTCGTGGTCTTTTATCACGTATGGCGGCATTATATAAACCAATCGACCGAAGGGACGAATCCAGACTCCGTGCTCGACAAAAGCAGCCTGCCAACGCGCCATATCAACATCGTCGCGCATCTCGACTACGCCGATTGCCCCCAGAACACGCACGTCTGCCACCGCAGGGTTATCTCTCAACGAATTGAGATGCTGAGCCAAAATAGACTCAATTTCGCGGATTCTGTCCAGAGGCGAATTCTCAATCAACAGGTCGAGACTCGCACAAGCAACGGCACAAGCCAATGGATTACCCATAAAGGTGGGGCCGTGCATAAAACACGACGGCGTACCGCGCGAAATAGTTTCGGCAACCTCAGCCGTAGTCAGCACCGAGGCAAACGACAACATACCGCCCGTAATAGCCTTACCAATGGTCATAATATCAGGCGTAACGCCAGCCCACTCGGCAGCAAACATCTTGCCCGTACGGCCAAATCCCGTCGCAATCTCGTCAAATATCAACAGCACATCACTCTTGCGACACAACTCGTGCAGCTGACGAACATACTCGGGGTGATAGAACCACATACCACCTGCACCCTGCACAACGGGTTCGATAATCACAGCTGCAATCTCGTCGGCGTGCGCAGCCAACAATTCAGCCATAGGCTGCAAATCGTCAGGATTCCACTCCGCATCGAAACGACAGCGAGGCTGGTCTACGAAAAACTGCACCGGCAGCGTTCCTGAGAATATCGAGTGCATACCCGTTTCAGGGTCACACACCGACATCGCGTGCCACGTATCGCCGTGATAGCCGCTGCGAACCGTAGCCAGACGACACTTGCGGCTCATCCCGCGAGCATTCTGGTACTGTATCGCCATCTTTGCAGCAACCTCGACAGCAACGCTGCCCGAGTCGCAATAAAATATTTTTTCAAGTCCCGAGGGTACAAGTTTCAACAATCGCTGAGCCAACTCAACGGCCGGAGCGTGGGTCAATCCGCCGAACATAACGTGCGACATCGACTCGACCTGACGCTTGGCTGCAGCCACAAGACGGGGATGTGAATAACCGTGTATCACCGACCACCAACTCGACATACCATCAATCAGCGACTTGCCGTCTGAAAGATATATCCTCACACCGTCACACCTTTCTACCTGATAGACAGGCAGCGGATTCAACATCGAGGTGTAGGGATGCCACAAATGTTCGCGGTCAAATTCGATTAAATTTTGCATACTTTTCTACGTTTTTAACGCCCGCCTGCTGCGGGTTGTGATTACAAAGATAATCAAATTTTTCGGGCTTCAACCTATTACACATAAACAAAAATAGCCGCCTTTTTCAGGCAGCTATTTATAGATAATTTTCACGTTAATTAAAATAGTTCCATCCACCAGCCATATGGACTGCATATTTAAAAGAGCTATTACCACTTAAAACAGCAGGATGATAACTTTTGCCATATTTAGTAGTACATTCAACAAACAATCTTCCATACCTATCCTCTACCAATCTAAATTTCACACCATTTTCATAAGACACAAACCTTCCACTAACAAAATAATACAATTTAATTGTTCTTTTATATTTGTAGCCACTTTGTTCTACTTGTGATTTCACCAAAGTATTTGTTGCATTGACTTTAGCATCACTACATATTGCACCTGTCATTAAAAGACATACAACCATTATCAATCTAAATTTATTCATATATAAAAACATTTTCAAATTATCCCTACTCACTTAACGGCTTTTCGGGTTACTCCATCGTTCCCTCTGAATCTTTGGAATACGCACATAAAAAAGCGCGGAACCTTTTAGTGTATCCCATTCAGAGGTGTTTGGCGTAACCTACCAGTAGAATAACCAAAAGCCCGCGCCAAAACGCGAGCATTTCCGCTATATTCCTACTGATATTCTCCTAGTCGCCAAACTTTCTGAATGGTAGAATAAAGCTAAAAACGCTTTTCCAATATGTTTAATGTGCGTATTAATTATACGCTATGTTTCATCGGCAAAATTTGTTTTTATTCGTTAGTAACCAAATATCGTGACAAAGATAATCAAAAAAATAACAAAAAACGCGTTAGATTTCTATTTTTATTCCACTAAAAATACCTTTTTGCACACTATTTGTATATCTATTCCCAAACTCAAAAAGGGCAATAAACATTTTTTTAGAATAAATTGAAATATATAAAAATTCAAATATTGTTTTTTATTGTAATTTTATTGTATATAAATTGTATTTAATAATACTTTTCATTAAATTTGTTGCGGTAAAATTTCTCTAAAATAGATAATTATTGTTTTAAATATTAAAAAAAACTATTGTTATGATTAATCATTACTCCCCTTCACCACAGCAGCCGACTATAGTGAAGTATGTGCAACCCTACAGAAACGGCATTCAATCACACTCCCTAAACCGCCACGGAATAGGCTTTATACTCAGAGGAACAAAATATGTTTACAACGGCGACAAGCGCGAACAAATCAACCGCGGAGAGATATTCTACCTCAATATGGGACACCACTACACCGAGGACATTCCAGATACAAACCACCCCTTCGAGCAAATTATATTCTATTATGACAACCAACAACTCGGCCGAATACTGAACCAGCTAAGCATAAATTATCAACTTAATATCAATAACAACCACTCGTGTCCAAACTGCGAAAACAGGTCTCTAGTCATCTACCCGGCGTGGAACACTCTGAAAAACTTCTTCTCAACAATCGACCACTATATCAAAGAGGATATGTTCAACAACGGCAGCGCTGCCGAAACGCTGAAAATGACCGAATTACTATACCTGATTCTCTCAAATGACGAGTGTTGCCTGAAGGGCAAAATTCTGAACAACATCGACTCGGTTAAGGAGTCGTTCGAGCAGATTATCAACGACTCAATCTTCGAAGACATATCCATCGAGGAACTCGCCTCGAAATGTGGAAAGAGTCTCACCTCATTCAAAAAGGACTTCAAAAAGCAGTTCTTCGAACCGCCACACAAATGGTTCATCAAACAGCGATTGATGCACTCGCGTCTGCTGTTAATATCTACAGACAAGTCCATCGCCGAAGTTGGTGCCGACTGTGGATTCCCTAACACCTCTCATTTTATTAAATTATTCAAGAAAGAGTATTCAATGACTCCGGCCAGCTACCGTTCATTCCACTGCAACGGCCACGACTGCAGTCAATCCTCGAATACTAAAATCCGAAAAAACAATATCCAATCTGCAAATAACATATAAAATAATCTATCCAAGCAGATATTCAATATGTGTTTCGATTATCGGTTAAATATATAATTATCAATCTAATATTTTAGCTATAAAAAATGAGAAGCCCGTCACAGTGACGAGCTTCTCTGATTTTTGGAGTATATCTATTGATTAGATGATACCTTGTTCCAACATTGCTTGAGCAACCTTCATAAAGCCAGCGATGTTAGCACCCTTAACGTAGTCTACGTAACCGTCAGCTTGTTGACCGAACTTAACGCAAGCTTCGTGGATATCGCTCATAATTTGGTGCAATTTAGCATCAACTTCAGCTTCAGTCCAGCTCAAGTGAGCAGCATTTTGAGTCATTTCAAGACCTGAAGTTGCTACACCACCAGCGTTAACTGCTTTACCCGGAGCAAACAAGATTCTTGCATCTTGGAATGCTTTTATAGCTTCCGGAGTACAACCCATATTTGAAACTTCGCAAGCACACCAAGTACCGTTAGCCAACAATTCTTTAGCGTCGTCGCCGTTCAATTCGTTTTGGAATGCGCAAGGCAAAGCGATGTCACACTTAACTGACCAAGCCTTCTTACCTGCAGTAAATTTAGCTGCTTCAGGGAACTTAGTAGCCATATCTTCAACCTTGTTACGGTTAGAAGAAC
>JAZOQL010000300.1:0-1874 GCA_045656065.1 Rikenellaceae bacterium
GCTTGAAGCGTTCGATGATACGCCGTGGGAAGAGATAATGAGAGCCTGCACGGAGAATGGCTTCTCAAGTCACGATGCTGAAACCTGCGGGCTTCATTTCCACTTCTCAAGGCTGATGTTCGGGGATGACGAGGAAACGCAGGACGATAACATCGCGAAACTGATGCAGTTCTTCGAGTTCTATTGGGATGACATCGTGAAGATGTCAAGACGCGAGGGCAATCAGTTAAGGTGGTGCGGTCGCAAGGGATATGTCAGCAAGAAGCGTATAAAGGAATACGTCAAGGATAAGTGTGGCGGTCACGATGAGTCAATCAACAACGCCAACGAGGACACGGTCGAGATAAGGGTTATGCGTGGCACTCTGAACTACGAAACATTCAAGGCGAGCCTTGACTTCCTTGTGACGCTGATAAAGAACGCCTGCCGTATCGGTTGGGACGAGGTTTGCGAAGCCGAGGAAATGCTGAAAGGCATCAAGACCGAAACGGCGGATTACTTAATGAGAAGAAGCGCGTTCTACAGAGAAGCGTATGCAATCAGATATAACGGATAGGAGGTATGAATAATGTGCATTGCAATATATAAGCCAATGGGTGTAAACTTTCCGAGCAAGAAGATACTCAAGACTTGCTTCAACAACAATCCGCACGGAGCGGGATTTATGGTCGCAACGGGCGACAAGGTAATAATACATAAGGGATTTATGGATTTCAGCGGTTTCTGGAAAGCGCTGAAAGAGTCCCGAGCAAAATATGACAATACGAGTGCATACGTTATGCACTTTCGTATCTCTACGCAGGGTGGCGTTCGTCAAGACGGATGTCACCCTTTCCCTTTAAGCGGGGATATGAACGAGTTGAGAAAACTCGATACGGAGTGCGAGATTGGCATAGCGCATAATGGAATTATATCGCTGACAAGTAAAGGCTACGGCAGGGACATCGACTATAGCGACACGATGAAATTCATCACGGATTATCTGTCGCTGATAATAAAAGACCGTGGTTACTTCAAGGATGATGACACGGTCGAGTTGATTGACAGACTTTGCGGTTCAAGGCTTGCGATACTTGACGGACGCGGGCATTGCGAATTGATTGGGCGCGGTTGGGAAATGGCTGACGGAGTATGGTACTCAAACGACAGTTACAAAGAGCGTGTGGTAAAGGCAACGAGTTACTACCCTACCCTTTACGATTGGAGCAAGGATAAAATCCCGTGGTGGGAACAGTACGACGAGGTAGACCCTTACGACGCTTACCTGACCGTGAACGGTCTGTATGAGTTCCCAATTGGTGAGTGTCCGTGCTATGAGATTGGCGACGCAAGTTACTGCGACTTCTGCACGAGATACGAGAAATGCTACGAGCCAATCGAAGATGATGACGGTTATGTAATATAAGGGGGGGTGCGATATGAAATACAAAGTGACAGTAGCGGTCGAAATGATATACCGCGGTGAGGTCGAAGCAAATAGCAAAGAAGAAGCGTTCGACAAGGTGTATGACGAGTTGGGTTATCGCTCGTTTGATGAGTTTCTCGACTTGCGCGACGAGCATATAAATGTGTATCTCGACACATTTTAGAAAGCGGGGGTTCGATATGGATAGGCGCGAGAGTATTGCAGGAGCGGTTGGCGTGGTGCTGACCGCCCTGCTTTTAACATACGGGAATGTAATAATGGAAATCGTTTTTAAGGCATTTGGAATTTAGGAATTTAGAAAGGAGTTTGATATGAGCATAGCAGACGAAATGAGAAGTATATCAAAGCAAAGCGGCACAGATTATTTGCAGGACGCATACGAATACTCGCTTAAATGGATTAAACATTATGCGTCCGAGGGCAGACGAGAGAGTACTTTCAGCCCTTA
>JAZOQL010000301.1:0-1919 GCA_045656065.1 Rikenellaceae bacterium
TACTTCGCAGACTGATGACCCAGCGATGCGCAGCTCTGTGCAATTTCACATTCGTGGTGCGGGAACATAAGGTCCATACCACCACCGTGAATGTCGAACTGTTCGCCCAGATACTTTGCACTCATAGCCGAGCACTCCATATGCCAGCCGGGGAAACCATCGCTCCAGGGCGACGGCCAGCGCATAATATGTTCGGGCTGAGCCTTCTTCCACAGCGCGAAGTCAAATGCACCGCGTTTGTCCGATTGACCGTCGAGCTCGCGCGTATTAGCCTGCAATTCTTCAATTTTGCGACCCGACAAAATGCCATACGGAAAATCCTTATTATATTTTTCCACATCGAAATAGACCGAACCGTTGCTGACATAGGCATATCCGTTATCGAGTATTTTCTGTGTCATAGCAATCTGTTCGATGATGTGACCCGAGGCGTGCGGCTCGATAGATGGGCGCAACACATTGAGCAAGTCCATCGCATCGTGATAGCGGTTTGTATAGTATTGAGCAACCTCCATCGGCTCGAGTTGTTCGAGTCTTGCCTTTTTTGAGATTTTATCCTCGCCCTCGTCGGCATCATTTTCGAGGTGTCCGACATCGGTGATGTTGCGCACATAGCGCACCTGATAGCCTTTGTGTTTCAGGTATCGGAACAAGATGTCGAACGTCACAGCCGGACGTGCGTGTCCCAAGTGCGGATCGCCATAAACCGTAGGCCCACAAACATAAAGACCAACGTGTTGAGGATTCATCGGCACAAACTCTTCCATCTTGCGACTCAGCGAGTTATATAGCATTAATTTACTTTCCATATCTTCATAAAAACACTTACACAATTAAACATATAACGCAACAAAAGTACAGATATTTTTTCAAATACCAACCATAGTTCATACATACTTTTATACCAAATGAAAAAATATTATAAATGATTGGTATTTTCTCAGAGAAAATTCGTACCTTTACCGAATAATTTTGCAATAAAAAAAGCTGATATATGAATATTATGGCAGGCCTGCTGAAGGCCTTTTTCGGAACCAAAAGCGATAAGGATCGCAAGGAGGTTCAACCCTATGTAGACAAAATTCTGGCAATCTATCCGAAGATTGATTCTCTGTCAAATGACGAGCTGCGCGCACGTTCGGCTGCGCTCAAGGCGGCAGTCGCTCTCTATGTCAAGCCCGAAGAAGATGAGATTCTCAAGCTGAAACTCAGTATGGAATCGCCCGATATGGAGATTGACAAAAAAGAGGCTATTGCAACAAAAATCGACGAACTTGTAAAGGAAATCGACAGCAAAATCGAAATAAAACTCGACGAAATTCTGCCCGAAGCATTCGCAATCGTAAAATCTACGGCACGCCGTTTCACTCAAAACGAAACCGTAGAGGTTACGGCTACGGACTTCGACCGCGACTTGGCAGCTACGAAGGATTTCGTAACCATCGACGGCGAACGTGCCATCTGGAATACATCTTGGAGCGCAGGCGGAAATCTTATCAAATGGGATATGATTCACTATGACTGCCAGCTCTTCGGTGGTGTAGTGCTGCACAAGGGTAAAATTGCCGAAATGGCTACGGGTGAAGGTAAGACATTGGTTGCTACGCTGCCCGTATTCCTCAACGCATTGGCAGGCAAAGGTGTGCATATGGTTACGGTGAACGACTACCTTGCACGACGCGACTCGGAATGGATGGGACCGCTCTACCAATTCCACGGACTCTCGGTTGATTGCATCGACAAACACAAACCAAACTCAGAATCGCGCCGAAATGCTTACCTCGCAGATATCACATTCGGTACCAACAACGAATATGGCTTTGACTATCTGCGTGACAATATGTCTATCCAACCTGAAGAACTCGTACAGAGAAAACACCACTTCGCCATTGTCGATGAGGTCGACTCGGTGTTGATTG
>JAZOQL010000302.1:0-2257 GCA_045656065.1 Rikenellaceae bacterium
GGTGCTACAGTTCTGGCTGATTGACCATTACGATGATGTTGAGATTGTAAATCATTGTGGGATTAAAAGCCTTGAAGAACTCAAGAAGATAAAAAGAGTGGCGCTCACGAAATTCACCAATATCGTGATGCCAAATTGAAAGGAGATAGTATGTCTTGGTATAGTGACAAAGAACCTTTTGATGAGTATGACCCGCCGTGGTGTGAGAAATGCACACGAGCAGACCTGACAAAAGAAAAGTGTGACCGCTGTTGCGAGCGGCATATAGAAGACAATAAAAAAAGGGCGGGGGATTAACCCTCGCCCTTGCCATTAGTCTTCGTAAACAAATTTCTCAACGGCTTCGCGGATTACTGAAGCCTGCGAAACTTGCAGGCGCTCACACTTCGCCTTAAATTTATCCACTAAATCAATAGGAAACTGGATATAAATACGCTTATATGTTTTTTCGTTATACCGACGCTTAACGTCGGTGCTTGTATGTGTTTTTCTCGCCATTGGCATCACCCCCTAACGTGAGTATGTTAACATACTCCGCCAAGTATGTCAATCCGAAGCGTTTAGTATTATCACATCGGCTCTTTCGTAGCCGTGTTTTTTAGCATCAGCCACCGCTTCGTCAAACGAAGCAAAAGACCCGCGCTCGCTAAACGCATAACTTGTGTCGAAATAATCATCAAGAAACTCTTCTCTTGTAGCCCACGAATACATATCACCACCCCCTATCCGAATAATCTGCGCTCTTCAGCGGTCAGTTTAAGGTTGCTGAAATAGCGCCACACTTTTCTTTGTGTGTCTTTATCGACCTTTAAATCTGTGATATGCTCAAGCACTATGTCGCATATCACAACGGATATAGGGTCTTCGACCTCGGCTTCAGCCTTGACCTCAACCTCGATAGGGGCAGGCGCTTCTTCTGCTTCGCCGATGCCCAATAACTTATTGAGCGTATCAATATTGCGCTCTGTTATCGAGCAAGCCCCCTGCTCGTACTCTCTATAGACCGCAGGCGGGATGCCAAGCGCGCCTGCAACGAGTGACACCGAATAGCCCTTGTCGGCGCGGGCTTTGGCAAGTTTCTTGCCGTACTCCACACGCTCTTCCGCGACCTTTTCTTCGTGTGGCTTGAGCATATCATCCACCGTCAAGTCGAACGCACCAGCAATCTTTTCCATAAGTGGCATAGACGGCGTTCTGTTGACACACTCGATGTTGCTGATATACGACTGTGAAACCCCCAAATACCTTGAGAACTCCGACGTTGACATATTTGCTTCTTCGCGAAGCCTTTTCATTTCCGTAGCGAACACCTTTTTCTGCGCGTCCGTCATAAAATTAGTCCTTTCTCTCATTGCCTGCACCTACCTTTCTTTTCTGATGTACTCCACACACGCTTTTTC
Organism: Rikenellaceae bacterium; assembly: GCA_045656065.1. Taxonomy (GTDB): domain Bacteria; phylum Bacteroidota; class Bacteroidia; order Bacteroidales; family Rikenellaceae; genus CAJGBR01. The sequence goes on from JAZOQL010000302.1 coordinate 1,401, forward strand.
GTTTCCGTAGAAGAACTCTTCCGCTTCTTCCAATGTGTTGAACTGTTCGTCCATACCAAGTCTGTTCCAGCCCTCGGGATTTGTTGGCTCGTGGAACGAGTCCAAAATCTCCCGCGTTTCGGGATAGAGCGTGATTGGCATAGGCTCTGCCCCCTCAAGGATATAATTTATTCTTGTGTTGCTGTCGTACAGCTTGTACCAATATGATGTCATTACTCTTCCTCTCTTTCCTTGTAGAAATCTATTGCGTTACCCTTGTTGCCCGCAAGTCGCCACTCGCGGAACTCCATTGCGTCGTCGAGTGATTTAAATTCCCACTCGGCTGTGTTACCCATTACATAAGCCTTTGGTATCGGCTTTTCTTTCGGCGCTTCGACCGCCACCTTTTCGCCGACCCGCCACTTCATCAGCAGGTCAAGCACCACCATTAAGATTATGAACTCAAGCATCCGCCACCGCCTTTCTACTTTACCCACTTCTCGTAAGGGCACTTCCTGCAATCGTTATAATCCGTGTCGCACATCGAACACGGCAATATCAGTTCCCCACAATTCGGACAGAACGACACCCCAAACGAGGGGATAACCACTTCCGTGTCGCAACAAGGGCAATACTCGTCGCAATACTCGTCAAAGTTGTAACTGCCGTCACTCGCAAGCGCCTTGACGATGTAATTTTTGTGGTCGATGTCAGCCAAGTGTGGCATAACCTCATACGACCATTCAGCGTCAATAGTCTTGTACAGTTTCATTTCCCCGAAACCGCCACGCGGTTTAATATATATATTTATCATTGCACACCTACCTTTCTGTAAATTTAATTCACCATTGAATGTACTCGGTTCTCTGAAGCACTCC